>JBKJLJ010000287.1:0-8731 GCA_046597015.1 Bryobacteraceae bacterium | reverse complement strand
GCAAATTTCTGGGCGAACTCAAGGAGTTCCTGACGGGTGCGGCGGGGCTGTTTCACCCTTATAGCTCAACACAAGGCCAGGGAGTAGGGAACGCTGGGGTTAGTCGTTCGGATACAGTTTACTGAGGTTTGAGGAGCTTGACGAAGCGGTTGTGTTGCTGGGGGTTGGCGACGTCGGCGAGGGTGTAGGCGTCGAGGGATTTGAGGAAGCTATTGAGGGCTTCGCGGAGGGGCGATTTCAGGCCGCAGATGGAGACGATGGGGCATGTGTTGGATTCGAGTTCGAAGCACTCGACAATTTTTAAATTCGGTTCGCAGGCGCGGACGACGTCGCCGAGACGGATTTCCAAGGCGGGCTTGGCGAGGGTGACGCCGCCCGCGCGGCCGGCGGTGGCGGTGACGAAATGGTGGAGAGCGAGCGTCTGCACGACGCGAACGAGATGGTGCTTGGAGATGTCAAATGCGCGGCTGATTTCGGCGGTGCCAACGGGGCGGTCGGGGAAGTGGTTGAGGTAGAGGAGGACGCGGAGGGCGTAGTCGGTGTGGAGCGTGAGATGCATCTCTACTTAAGAGTAGTGGGGAGGAAGGCATCGGCGCTGATGGCTCGGCTGGCCATGCCGGCGAGGAACAGGCTTTTCCTGAGCAGATTGACGATTTGGGGGTCGCCGCAGACGAAGCCGCGCCAGCCGGCGAGTTGGGGATGGGCGGTGGCAAGGACCTTGGGCAGGGGGCCGTCGCGGTGGAACAGAGTGGGCCGGTACTGGAAGTTGTGGTGAACCTGGGCGAGGGCTTCGAGTTCGGCGGTGAGGTAGAGGCCGCCTTCGTTGAGGGCGCCGTGGTAGAGCCAGATGGGGCCTTGGTGGCCGTGCCGCAGGGCGTCGCGCAGGATGCCGTAGAGCGGGGCAAGACCCGTTCCGGCGCCCGCGAGAAGAATCGGTTGGTACAGATCGCCAGGGGTGTAGAAGCAGTCTCCGGCGGGACCTTGGAGGGTAACGGGGGTGCCGGGTTCGGCTTCCGCGAGCCAGTTGCTCATGGCGCCGCCCGGGATACGGCGGACGTGGAGTTCGAGGTGCTCCCCGGCAATGGAGTAGCTGCGGGCGAGACCGTCGTCGCGGAGGAGAGTGAGATATTGGCCCGGTCGATGTTCAAGAGACTCATCGGTGCTGAGTTGGACCTGCAGAACGGAATCACTGAGCCAAGAGAGCTTCGTGATCACGGCGGGGATGCGGGCTCCGGGACCGGGGGCGTTGAGACTGAGGTCTGTTTCCGGATGGCAGAGGCAGGCTAACAGGTAGCCTTGGGCGATGAGGGCGGGTTTGAGCCCCTGCTGAGCCGGAGGGGGAATTGTGCCGGAAGAGGCTTGGACGAGGCAGGATTGACAGGCACCGGCGCGACAGGAGTGGGGGATGGAAACGCCCGCGCCGAGGAGGGCATCGAGCGCCGATTCGCCGGGGGCGACGGCGATGGACTGGCCCTCCCAGGTGAGCGTGGGCATGGGCTATTTGCCCAGGACGTCGGCGCGAGTGGTTTCGGCGAGGGCGGCGACTTCGCCGATCAAACCGGGAGCGACACCGAGTTCGGCGAGGCTGGCTCCGAGGTGTTCGATGACGGCATCGAAGTGCGAGTCATTGAGGCCGCGGGCGACCAGATGGGCGTGGCCGCGGCGCAGGTCCTGGCCGGAGTAGGCGACCGGTCCGCCGAAGACCATGGTGAGGAAGGCCTTCTGCTTGGAGATCTGGCGGTCCATGTCGACACTTTCGAAGAAGTCTGAGATGCGCGGGTCGGTGAGGACCTTGCGGTAGAAGAGATCGACGGCGGCTTCGACGGCGGGAGCGCCGCCTAGTTGTTCATAGAGGGTAGGCATAAATTAAACTATGCATCGAGAATACATAATTAATCCTGAGGCGTCAACCGGTTTTTTGGAGGGAGGCGATTAGTTCGGCCGGATGGTCGGTTGGGATGCCTGTGGCCTGTTAGGACAGCAGGCGTTTGAGGCCCAGCCACTGCTGTTGCCAAAATGAGTTGCCGTAATTTTGGTGATCGTCGATGCCGGTGGGGGAATAGAGCCGGGAGAAATTCGCGGTGCCGAAGAGGATGTCCCAAACCGGAAAAACCGTCGCGAGGTTGCAGGTTTGGTTATGGTGGAGAGCGTGGTGGGTGCGATGGAAGAGCGGGCTGACGAGGAGTCGATCTCCGAGGCGGCCGAAGCTCATGCGGATGTTGGCGTGGGACAAGCTTTCGAGGGCCCCGGTGGCAAGGGTAACCGTCAGGTATTGCGCGGGCGGGACGCCGATGGCTAGCGCGAGGAGGGCCCGGAAGAGGGCCGCGATGGCTTGGCCGAGGAGGTGTTCGCGTTCGTCGGACCAAAAGGTCATCTGGCGTTGCGAGTGGTGGACGCTATGAAGGGCCCACCAGCGGCGGAAGGAGTGTTCGCCGCGATGACGCCAGTAATCCAGGAGGTCGAAGAGGAGGAGGTAAGCGAAGAGAGCAAGCCAGGTTCGGTTCTGCAGGGGGGGGATGAGGTCTTCGAGGTTGGGGGGGATAATGTCGTGGAGTCGGAGTGCGGCGTGAAGCGCGTCGACGGCGGGTTGCAGGATGATGAAAAAGAAGATGGGGAGAATGCCTAGGCGTGCGAGGAGGGTGTAGACGACGTCGACGCGGGTGGCAGCGTGGTCGGCCCAGCGCTCGACAGGAAAGAGGGCTTCTAAAGGACGGAGGAGGGCCCAGAGGACGGCGACTTCGATTGCACCCAGGAGAAAGAGATCGGACCACTCGTAAGCGAGTTCCGCCCAAGCCATGAGATCGAAGCGGAAGAGCAGGGGCTGGAGAAGTTGCGCGTAAAGCCACGAATGCAATTGGGTGAAAATTTCTACCATCAGCGCCTTGAACCAGTTTAGCCGCTTACAATAGCGGAAGCGATGAAACTGAAGGCAGTGATCACGGCGGCCGCGCCCGGACAGCGGCACATCTTGCACCAGACGTTGGCGGCGACCGAAGACCGGCGGCCCACCATGGGGGCGTTCCTGCTTGACTTAGTGGCCGGGGCGGTGGATGAAATTGGCATTGTGATTCCGGCGGATGATAGGGCGGCGTTTGAAGCTTTGTTCGCGGGAAGCGGGCGGCGGATTACGCTGATTGAGCAGAGCGAGGCCCGGGGGTACTCGCACGCGATCTACCAAGCGCGCGAGTTTGTCGGCAAAGCGCCGTTTCTCCATCTGGTGGGAGACCATTTTTACTTGGCGGACCAGGGGCCGGTGAGCCAATTGACGGCGGAGTTGGTCGCAATTTACGAAGCTGAGGGATGCAGCGTGAGCGCCGTGTTGCCCACGCGAGAGGGACTGCTGCCGTATTTTGGCGCCGTGGGCGGAACGGCGTTAGGCGGGCAGTTGTACCAGGTGGAGACCGTGCTCGAAAAACCAACCCCGACGCAGGCGGAACGGCAGTTAGTGGCGGCAGGTTTGCGGCAGGGGCACTACCTTTGTTTCTTTGGGATTCATCTGTTTTCGACGGGATTGATGGATATTTTGCACGAACACTACGTGGCGGCGGGAGCACTGCCGACGTTGTCTCACGCGCTGCAATTGCTGGCGCGGCAGGAACGTTATTTGGCCAAAGTCTTACCGGGACGGCGGTTTGATTTGGGCAGTAAGTATGGGTTATTGCAGGCGCAGTTAGCGCTGGGCTTGCGGAGTGAGGATCGGGATGAGATTTTGACGTTGCTGTTGGAGTTGACCGCGCGATGACGTTGGTAGACCGGATCGTGAAAGGGACCCATGAGCCGCTCGAGGAGTGGGCGGCGGGCAAGTCGCTCGAAGAGTTAGTGGCGGGGGCGGGTCAGTTGGAGGCGTTTCGGCGGGACGCAACGAACTTGTATGCGCGGGTGAGGGCGCTCGTGTTTCTGTCGACCTTACATCGGTTCTACATCAGTGCGGCGGCGCAGGGAACGGCTTTGATTCCGTACGTAGCCATCGAACAGATTCGCAACCGTCGCTTCGAGCAGGCGGTGGCGGAATTGTTAGGGACGGGGGAGACGAGCGGAGCGTTGAGCAGTGCGCTGGCGACGGCCTATCGGGGCTTGGCGTTTCAGACTTTGGCGGACCAGGTGCGCCAAAGCGTGCGGCAGTTCCCGGGCAATCAATGGATGTTTCGGACGGGGCACGTGGGCGACTATCCACTGCGGTTACATGACGAGTTAAGGGTGGCGGGGCCTTACCCGGTGTTGCACGAAACGACGCCGGTGCGGATGGATTTGACGCATAGCGCGTGGAGCGATATTTTCTTTTTGGCGATGGATTACCCGGAAGGGGCGCGGGTGATTAACCTCTCCGTCGACTTAGCCGTGCGAGGGACCGGGGCGATGCCGCGTCCGCCGGTGGAAGGATTTCTGCGGGTGATTGATGAGCCGGTGTTGCGCTTGGTAAGCGTGGATTTAGGTGCGTCGACGGACGTGACGACGTTGGATGAGGTGTTCGATTTTGCGCGGGATTACTTGGGGCTGCTGAAGGCAGCGGTGATTGCGAGCGGCCTGATTCCGGCGGGGTTGGAGGGGAGCGGGCAGAAGTTAGAGGCGGTGTTGAAACGGTTGCTTGGGCGGTCGGGATGCGGCATCGAAATCGTCAGCCAGGTGAACGATATTCCCAAGGGCAGCCGGTTTGCGGTGAGCACGAATCTGCTGGCGTGCTTGATTTCGCTGTGTATGCGAGCGACGCGGCAGATTAGCGCGTTGGCCGGACCGTTGGCGGAAGTAGACCGGAGGCAGGTGGCGGCGCGGGCGATTTTTGGCGAGTGGTTGGGGGGGAGGGGGGGGGGGTGGCAGGATTCCGGGGGCGTGTGGCCAGGGATCAAGTTGATTGCGGCCGAGGTGGCGACGGCGGGGGATCCGGAGTTCGGGGTGAGCCGGGGCCGGCTTTTGCCGCGGCACCGGGTGATGGAGGAGGTTCCGGCGGCCGCGCGACGACGGCTGGAAGAATCGCTGGTGCTGGTCCATGGCGGGATGAGCCAGGACGTAGGGCCGATTCTGGAGATGTGTACGGAGCGGTATTTGCTGCGGAGCGGGAAGGAGTGGGCGGGCCGGCAGGAGGCGGTTCGGTTGCTCGATGAGTTAGAGGCGGCGCTGCGCGAGGGCGACGTGCAGCGACTGGCGGGGTTGACGCAGGTCAACTACGACGGACCGATTCAGACCATTATTCCGTGGGCGGGCAATGCGTACACCGAAGCTTTGATTGCGCGTTGCAGGGAGCAGTTTGGCAAGCAGTTTTGGGGCTTTTGGATGTTGGGCGGGATGAGCGGCGGGGGGATGGGATTCGTGTTTGACCCGAAGGTGCGGGTCCGCGCGCTGGAGGCGATGCCAGAGATTCTGCGGGAGACAAAGCGGAGGATGGAGGCTAGCTTTCCGTTTGCGGTGGAGCCGGTGGTTTACGACTTCGCGATCAATGAAAACGGGACGATGGCGGAGTTGCGGCGGGGGGAGGAAGCGCTCGTGAGCGCGCCGTACTACCTGCTGCGGGCGCCGGGCGAGTTGCGACAGGCGGCGGGGCAATTAACGGCGGAGCGGCGAAGCGAGTTGACCCGCTTCGCTCGGCACTATCGGGACCAGACGGAGGCGCTGTTCGAGCGGATGATTCCGCGCGAGGCCGAGGTGATGGCCGGGGCGGGGCAGGGCTTGCAGGCGCTGTTGGCGGCGAATGGGTTCGACGCCGAGGCGCACGAGCATTTGCGGGCGGACTACCGGGCGGGCCGAGTGGGATTGGCGCAGAACCGTTTGGCGGCGAATACGATGATTGAAGACGTCCGAGCGGAGCACGTGGCGGTGGTTACGGGGCGGGAGGCGAGCGCGGCGGCGGAGGCTTTGCGGGAAGGGCGATTGGCGATGGTGACATTGGCGGGCGGGGTGGGCAGCCGTTGGACGAAGGGGGCGGGAGTCGTGAAGGCGCTGCATCCGTTCCATCGGGTGGACGGACGGTACTGGAGCTTTTTGGACATCCAGCGGGAGAAGGCGCGCCGGGCGGACGTGCCGCACGTGGTGACGACGAGTTACTTGACCTACGGGCCGATTGCGGCGACGGGGGCACGGGTATCGCAAGGAAAGAGCATTGGTTTACGGATGGTGCCGACGGTGGCTGATTTGCGGTATCTCTGGGAGGTTGTTCCGCAACAGCAGTTAGACGCGCAGAAACAAAAAGTGAGAGAGAGTGGGCGGACTAGTTTGCTGCAATGGGTTCGCCAGGCGGGAGAGGCGAGCGACTATACGGATAACGTCGCCTCGCAATGTATTCATCCGGTCGGGCACTGGTACGAGTTGCCGAACCTACTCCGGAATGGGACCTTGCGCGAGTTGGTGACGGAGCGGCCGGGCTTGGAGTATCTGTTTCTCCACAACATCGATACGTTGGGCGCGACTCCGGCGGCTGAGTTGCTGGGCGAGCATATGGCCAGCGGGGCGGGCATGACGGTGGAGGTGATTGGCCGGCAGTATGACGACCATGGGGGCGGGCTAGCGCTGGTCGACGGAAAGCCGCGGCTGGTGGAGGGGTTATGTCTGCCCGATGAGCGGATCGAGTTTGGGCTGCGGTATTACAACACGGGGAGTTATTGGATCACGATTGACGCTTTATTGCGGGCGTTTGGGTTGACGCGCGCGGATTTAGCAGATGATGCGAAGGTCGCGGCGGCGGTACGCCGGACGGCGCAGCGAATGCCGAGTTACGCAACGATTAAGGAAGTGAAAAAACGATGGGGACGCGGCCAGGAAGATGTGTTTCCGGTGGTGCAGTTCGAGCGGCTGTGGGGCGACATGACGGCACTGGATGAGTTAGGATGCCGGTATGTCGAAGTCAGTCGTCAACGCGGGCAGCAGTTGAAGGACGTGGCGCAGTTAGACGCATGGATGAAGGATGGATCGGCGGCGGCGGTGGAGGCGATGCTGCGCTAGCGGCGGCGGGCGTTGACCCGCGGTGGAGTAATGCGGGGGGCGTTGATTCGAGGCGGGTTGACGCGAGCGGCTTGAACCCTAGGGGCGTTCAGGCGGGGTGGGTTTACGCGTGGCGTCGAGAGCCGGGGGGAATTGATCCGGGGTGCATTCACGCGGGGTGCGGTGAGCCGGGGATTCGGCAGGCGTTGGGCTATGGCGGCAACACAGAAGAGGAGGCCGAGCACGAGTTTCGTCATGGCCGCGCCTTGGGCGGAGGTTGTTCGAAAGCTTTAGGGAACGGTGCGGCTTGGGCACCCTTAGGGTTGCGAAGACTGTTCTGGCCGCCTTTATCCGGATAAAGGGGCATGTTCATGCCGTCGGTGCTTTCGAGGATTTCGAAGAGCCGTTGATTCATCTGCTTGATAATCGCTTGGTGGGCCGGGCTCTTGATGAGATTGTGTAACTCGCGGGGATCTTCCTGGATGTCGTAGAGTTCGTCAAGATCCCAGATGCCGTGATAGCGCATGTACTTATATTGGTCGGTGCGCAGAGCGTGGACGGTGGGCGTTTGGGGGAAGTTCCGTTCCCAGTAGTATTCGTAGAGCAGCGAATCCCGCCAAGCGACTCGTTTGCCTTGGAGCAAGGGAAGGAAGCTGGCACCGTCGCCGCCGGCGGGGGCGGGGAGGCCAGCTGCTTCCAGCACGGTTGGCATAATGTCGAGGTTGGCGACCACTTGGGGAATCGTCTGGCCGGCCTTGAACAGGGTAGGGCAGCGGGCCAGGAGCGGGACGCGCATGGACTCCTCATAAGCGGTGCGTTTGTCGATCAGGCCGTGTTCGCCGAAAGCGAAGCCGTTGTCTCCCATGTAGATGACTAGCGTGGAATCGAGTTCGCCGCGTTGTTGCAGTAACGCGAGGATCCGGCCGACGCTTTCGTCGACGGCGCATAGAGCTTCGGCGTAGCGCTGATAGTATTCGGCGATGTCGAGGGTGGAGTGATAGGGGTAGTCGACGCCGTGCCAGCTATTGCGCTGGTTCTGGACCCACATGGGGCGGTCGATGGCATCGGCAGTGAGCGAGGGCGGAGGGACGAACTTTTGGTCTTTGAATTTTCCTTTGTGGCGTTCGGCGGGGATGAATTCCGAGTGGACGGCTTTGTGGGAAAGATAGAGGAAATAGGGCTGCTGTTGCTGTTGGATGAACGCGACGGCATAGTCGGTGAGTTCGTCGGTGATGTAGCCTTTTTGCGGTACTTTTTTGCCGTCGACGTTGAGGCCGTTGGGGCTGGGGAGGTAGGTACCTTGGCCGCGGAACGAGACCCAGCGATCAAAGCCGGGTTGGGGCGCGTCCGATTCGCCGCCCATGTGCCACTTGCCGATGAAGGCGGTTTTGTAGCCAGCCTTTTGCAGGTAACTGGGGAAGAAGGTGGTGCCTTTGGGAATAGCGGTGTTGTTGTCGATTACCTTATGTTTGTGGGCGTACTTTCCAGTGAGGATGCTGGCGCGCGAGGGCGAGCAAAGGGCCGTTGTGACAAATGCGTTTTTGAGATGGGCTCCGTCGCGGGCGAGGGAATCGAGGTGCGGCGTTTCGAGGAAGGGTTGGCCCTTCAGGAAGCCGATGGCGTCGAAGCGGTGATCGTCGGTAAGGATGAAGATGACGTTGCGCGGCGGCCGGTTTGGTTGGGCCACGACGAGGGCGGGAAGGGTTTGGAGGAAGGCGCGACGATGCATGAGTGAGCTTTAAGTCTGACAAAAATCGAGGGCGATTTGGATGTAGGCCTCGGCCGCGGCATCGACACTGGACAGATCAACCCATTCCACGGC
>JBKJLJ010000228.1:0-7310 GCA_046597015.1 Bryobacteraceae bacterium | reverse complement strand
CTACGATCGACCCCGCGGTCGGTGCCGTATAGTGCATCACGGCCTCGTACTCGCCAGCCTGCGCCACCTCAATATCCCATTCAATCCGGTCGGTCGTCTTCGTCCAGTTCGTAAAATACGAACTATTCGGAGCCGTATTGCTCCGCTTCACTTCGCCGGACCCAACCCCATCCCGCGCCGGCAAATAAGTCATCTTCGAGTAACCTACCGGATACGGTCGATCGTCCGGACCCACTAGCGGCAGCACTTCCCTGCCCCACGCCGCCACTGCGGCCTGCAAGCGCTCCGCCAGCGCCGGCTCCGACGCCGCGATGTCCTTGGTCTGTCCTGGGTCGCTCCGCATATCGAACAACTTCCCCGCCGGGTCCAGCCGATGCGTCTGCGTCCGTACGCTAATCCGCCTGGCTTGCAACGAGAAAATCATCCGATCCGGCCATTCCACCTTTTGCCCCAGCAAAAGCGGGGCCAGGCTGCGTCCATCCAGCGGTTTGGTCGCGCCCACCGGCACCCCGGTCAGCGCTCCCAGCGTCGGCAGCAGGTCGATGGCTCCGGCAATCTGCGGAATCATCTGCCCCGCCTTAATTCGCCCCGGCCACCGGACCAGCAGCGGAGAACGGATGCCCCCCTCATCCACGGCCCCTTTCCGCCCTTTCATGCCCCCGTTCCAACGCCAACTGTTCGGCCCGTTATCACAGAAGAACAGCACTACCGTATCTTCTTCCAGGCCCAGCACTTTCAGTTTGGCCAGCAAGCGGCCCACGTTGCCGTCGATGTTTTCAACCATCGCCAGCGCAGCCCGCGTCATCCCCAAATCTTCCAGCGCCGGATCGGTGGCCTTCAAGGCCGGCTGAAATTGCGCGAACTTGGCGTAGTTGCCGTCCGGCACCTGCATCGGCGAATGCGGGGTATTGAGGGGCAAATAGCAGAAAAACGGGCGCGTCCGATTCTTCTCGATGAAGGCCATGGCGTGGTTGGTCAGGTCGTCGGTAATGTAGCCCCGTCCCTTCACGAGTTCCCCGTTATGGTCCATCTCGGTATCAAAGTAGTGCGCCCAGTGGCCGGAGGTAAACCCGTAATACTCAGCGAAACCGCGTGAATTCGGATGGTAAGGCGCCTGAGAACCGTTGTGCCACTTACCAAACGCGCCGGTCGCGTAACCCGCCTTTTGGAACGTCTGGGCGATCGTATGCTCGTCCAGGTTCATCCGCTCCTGCCCCGTACTCACACCCCGTACCCCAGCCCGGGCGTGATAGCGGCCGGTCAGAAACTCTGCCCGGGTCGGCGCACAGACAGCACATACGAAGAAGCGTTCGAACTGCGCCCCTTGCCGACCGATCGAATCGATGTTCGGCGTCGAAAGGTTGCTATTCCCGTTGATGCTCAGGTCGCCCCACCCCTGATCGTCCGTCAGAATCACCACCACATTAGGCCGTCGCCGCTTGGTTTGCGCTGCCGCCGCCAAGCCGCACGAAGCCAGAAACGCTCGCCGAGAAAGTACGCTCATCGGGTTACTATAACAAGGCTCCAGAATGCCCAACGGCAGGTCTTCGATCGTGCTGGCCTCACGTCGACCCTCGTTTCAGCTTTTCTTCGTCGATACCAAAGCTCCGGTTGACTGCGCAAACAAAGGCGACCAACCTGCTCAAGCAATCGTCCGATGCACTCCCATAGATCTCGGACCCCAAACCTCATGGCAATAGTCGCCCGGGTTTCGGCACGCCTGTACTATGATGGATCGGTAAGCCTTTGCGGCCTCCAAAATGAGCTCGATCCGATTCGGCGCCACACACGAGTTTCAGTTATTGCGGCGGGACGAAGTGCGCACCCGCTGGACGCTCGAAACGGCCCTCGATTTCCTTAAACGGTTCCGTAACGACTCTGCAGCAATGGCCGGCTTTCGGCGCCTGGTCCCTTCCAAAACCCGTGGCATTTCCGCCGCGGCGGACGATCAGCAACTCTTCCAGGCCATCGCGAAAATGATGGCCTCCGGCGAACTCCTCATCGTTAGGCCCCAGGGCCTTATCGACCATGGCCACCTTAGCCTGAAAGTCACCGCCGCGGCCGCCCCCGAAGCTCCGCCCGCGGAACGGAAAGAACAGGAAATCATCGAAGAGTCGAACACGTTCGACTCCGATCACGACGGAGTAGCCCAAGCGGCGGCCCTTCGAACCGCCGCAGCCGACGGCGTACCTTTCTGTGCCGAATGCGCCCGCTACGCCGCCGAGCAAGCCGCCATCGTGCGCCCAGCCGCCAAGCCGCCCCTGCAGGCCCCACCGCCCCCGCCACCCGAACCGGCCCCCCTTACCTTCAAGAAGGATGCAAACGCCGTTCGCCAGGCCGCTACGCTCATCGCGGCCGCCGAAGAGGGCTTCCCCTTCTGCGAAGAGTGCAACCGCCTGGCCGAGGAAGAAGCGAACGCGGACGCTGCATTCGCCCTCCCGCCCCCGCCCCGCGAACCTCGCCAAACTCCCGAACCCCTCACGTTCGCCAAGAACGAAGCCGCCCAGAAGCAGGCCGCCACTCTCGTCGCCGCGGCCGCCCAAGGCCTGCCATTCTGTGAAGAATGCAATAAGCACCAAGAAGCTAAATCGGAGTAACTTTCATGTCCACCGACCTCCGCGCCACCCTTTGGCCCAAGGGCCCCCGCTCAGACATATGGGCCATTATCGATACCGCCCGGGATCCGAAAGCCTATTGGACCCTGGCCAATTCGCATCTCAACTATAGTTGCTTGTTCGCCGGCGATCTCCCTACGGCCCTCGAACAGGCCGCGCCCTACCTGGTTCAGTTGACCTCCGAGGACGCCTATACAGACTATCTCGCCTCCAACCTCGGCAACAGTCTCGGCGTGTTTCTGCAGTGCGATGCCGCCATGAAATCGGTTCGGCACCACCTCCGAAAACTTCTCACCGTTCGTGACCCCCGCGGCACCAAAATGCTGTTCCGTTTCTACGATCCTCGCATCCTGCGTGTTTTCCTTCCCAGCTGCGACCCTGGCGAACTCGAGCAAATGTATGGACCCATCAAAACATACTGGGCCGAGGACGCGGGACCAAATAAGCTCATCGAGTTCCGTAACTCGAAGAAAGGCCTCGAGATGGCCAAGCTCTCCTTAGTCGCCACCCACGGCGGCTCCCTCGAGGACGAAGTCCTGCTGCCGGCCGTACTCCCGTCCTCGAGCTTCGTCCTGCTTCCGCAAGGCCGTTCCGCCCCGCCCCGCGTCCCCGTTGTTCTGCAATCGGTCGGGCGCGGCGGCCAACTCCGGCGCACCCCTGGACTGCTCCGCCTCTTCCGGACCTCGGGAGTCGGGGAACCGATCCCCTTCGTTAATAACTGCTACGACATACCCTCGTCCAGCCTGAATCCCGACCTGACCCTCTACGCCGAAGCCACCGCGCCCGGCCAAGAGACGCTGACCCTGAAAGTCGACAAACACGACGAAGCCAGCGCCACCCTCACGGTGGCGCAACTCACCCTGGAAACCGCCGCTGGCAACGCGCAATATGCCGAAGGCATTTATGTCGGCTGTCCCAGCGCCGATGGCCGCGCCAGCCGGACCCGCATCGTCGTCCACCCGCCAAAACCGGCGTCCGTCCGCAATCGCCTCTCCCTTCGCTTGGCCCCCGGCGGCCCCTCGCTCCTGCTCTTTCGGGCTGCCACCGGCGGCGTCGGCGAACCTCTGGCCGACGGCGTCGAATTCGAAGCCCCCAAAGAACCACTTTCGTTCTGGCTCGAAGCCCAAGGTCCCAGCGCGAAACGCGGTGACGGTTTGCTCCAACTCGGTCTCGCCGGCGTCGACGGCGTGGGCGATTCCTGCGTCGTTACTGCTGCCGCTGTGGGCGTGATCACCGCCGCCGCCGAACCCGGAGATCGGGATCTGGTGCTGCTCGCCGGCGCCCTCAGCACCCAACAGCCGATCCTTCTGCGCGCCTCCGTCACCCCCCAGGGCGTTCCGTTCCAATGGTCGTTGCGCCGCAACGATGATGACAGTCCGGCCATCGTCGCCCTTTCCACCCGTCCCCTCCCCACCCTCGTTCCTGGCAGCGAGCCTGGCGAAGCGTCGCTGTCCACCGACTCCATCGGCAGCTTTGAACTACTCGCCCAGGTAGCGCCTGGTGAAGCTCCAGAAGGCGATTGGGGCGGCCCGCAATGCGCTCGCTCGGTCGTCATCGTCCGCGCAACCGTCGAAAGCAACGACACGGCTTTCAACGGCCGCTTCTGCCGCTGCGCCGTTGAAGCCGACGGCAAACGCTTCGTCCTATCGAGCATCCGCGAAGGCGGCACAAACTCCTCGGTGCAACTCGCAGCCTCCGTCCGGCTCGTCGGGGGAGGTCCGGATGGCCAACGCGGCACGAACTCCATCTCGGCCGCTTGGGTCCATGACGTCATCTCTGACAACACCGGTGCGCGCTACAAAGGCGGCATCGCAGTGCAGCGGGAACAGGGCGAACTGCAAGGACTGCGCGGCTCGACCACCGCCTCGCTCGACCCCGCCGCCGTTGGGCTCGGCCTAACCTTCCCGGTCACCACCGGCGCCGCCCCGGCAGCCTCCTTCGACGCCTGCGCCGATGCCCGCCCCGATCGAACCATCGAACAAATCTGGAGTTATTTCGAGTGCCGTTCGGCCCTGATCCTGTGGTCGGAAGCCGCCCCCGACGATTTGGGAGTGCTCCTCGAAGTCGGCTGGTCCTTCACCGGCGACTACTCCTGCTCGGCGGGGCGCGTCCGGGAACCTCTGATCCCGGCCAAACTGGCCCCCACCTCCCAGGTAGCCCACCCGGCGCCCGTCCCGGTCACGCAGGCCGGTATAGCGATCTCCACCGAACCCCTTCGGGTCAATTAGCTCGGCGACTATTATGAATCCAATGATCGGCAAGACCATCGACCATTACTACATTCTCGAAGAAATCGGCACCGCCGGCCTGGGAGTCATCTACAAAGCTCGCGATCTCAAGCTCGACCGGTTGGTCATGCTCAAGGGCATCGAAGTGCCAAACAACGATACGGACGCCCTCGCCTCCTTCCAGAAAGAAGCTCGCGCCGGCGTATCGTTGAACCACCCCAATATCTCGTCCATCTTCGACGTGATCGACCAAAAAGAAGGTCGGTATCTCATCTACGAACACCTCCCCGGCAGTTCCCTGCGCGAGAAACTCGATCGGGCTAACGCAACCGGAGAACTGCTCCCGGTGGACCGCAGTATCGACTACATACTCGCTGTCGCCCAAGGGCTGGCCGAGGCCCATCGCCACGGCATCGTTCACCGCGACATCTGTCCCGAAAACGTCATTGTCACCCCCACTCACGCGGTCAAAATCACCAATTTCGGTAAAGCCCGCTTCGGCGATGGTCCCACGTTCGCCTCCGGCGGAAAGGCCCTCACCAGCGCCTTCAGCGCCTTCGTCCCCGAGCAACTCCAAGGTGCCGGCGTCGACCATCGCTGCGATATCTATTCTTTAGCCGCCCTCCTGTTCGAACTGCTCACGGGGGAAGCCGCGTTCAAGTCCAAAAACGCCGCCGCCCGGCTCAATGAAATCATGTACAACCCCGTGCCCAACATGCTCGACATGCGGCCGGGAATCTCCAACGGACTCCAGCGCATCGTCGAACGCGGCATGGCCAAAAAGCCCGAGGACCGCTTCCCCGACATGGACGCTTTCATCGCCGAACTTCGCGCCGAAGCTCACGACGGCCTACAGCAAGCCCAACCCCTCCCCGACGAACCCGCCATCGCTGTCCTGCCGTTCACCTCCCTGGCCACCGACCCCGCCCTCACCGAATTTTGCGACGGCCTCACCGAAGAACTCAGCTATCAACTCCAGTCCGTCGAAGGCCTTCGGGTCGCTTCGTCCACCTCCGCCGCCCGCTTCCGCGGCCGCACCGACGACCTCCGTAAAGTCGGTGCGCACCTCAACGTCAATCTCCTGCTCGAAGGCTCCGCCCGCGCCGCCAGCGGCCACGTCCGCCTCATCGTAAAGCTCACTGACGCCGCTTCCGGCTACCAGGTCTGGTCCGAACGTTTCGATCGCGATATCTCCAAGGTTCTCGAAGCCCAGGACGAAATCGCCGCCCTCATCGCAAACATCCTCCGGGCTAAGGTTCGCGGGGAAACGCTCGTCACCACCGCGCCAACGCCTACCGGCCTCACCGCCCAGTTCAACACCGCCTTCGCCACTCCCAACCTCGATCTCGGCGAAGTCGTAGCGGCCGTCAAGGGCCTCCGCGAGCCGGTAGAAACGATGACCGGCGCTATCACCGCCGCCAAGAAGCTACTCGAAGCTCGTCCCGACGCCGTGGAAGCCTTCGTCGCGGTCGGCTTCGCCCACGCCGTCCTGAATAACCCGAAACCCGCCGAACAAGCCTTCGCCCGGGCCTTATCCATGGACCCCAACCGCGCCGACGCCCGCGCCGGACAAGCTCTCTATGTACTTGCTCCCCGCGGTGACTTCGACGGTGCCATCGCCTTGCTCGAAGCCGCGCCCGCCCCGGCTCTCGAAATCGCTCTCGCCCTCGCGTGGATCTACTTTTTTCAGGGCCGCAACGAAACAGCCATCGAACAGGGCCGCCGTGCGTTTAAGCTCGACACGACCTCCCCCGACGTTTACCTCCTTCTCGGACGTGCCTATGCCGCCTTGGGGCAGTTCCGTGAATCCCTGATCGTCCTCGGCCGCGGCCAAGTCCTCGCCCCCGAAGACGCCCGCCTGCTCGCCGCTACCAGCTACGCCCACGCCCTTTCCGGCGCTCCTCAGGAAGCCAATCGCATCGCCGACGACCTTGGCGCCATCGCCCCTAAACGCTACGTCTCCATGCTGGATCTCGCCCTCCCCTACGCCGGCCAGGGCTTGGGCGAATGGGTCGATTGCTGCGTCGACAAAGCCCGCGAAACCGGGGCCGCCGGGATGCTCTGGTGGAACATCGATCCCGCCTGGAAGGATTTCCGCAAGGCGAGTTCGTAGGACTACCGTCCCGTGCGGCGGCGAACGCCAGATAACATTCCGGAGAGGCTACCCACTCAGGGAATTACAGTAACACAAGGGAAACCATAACTTATTTTTAGGTTTCCCTTCATCTGCTACCCTAACCGGATGAGAGTTATCCTCCTATTCGCTTTGTCCCTCTCCTCCGCCTTCTCCCAAGGCTCTTTCAGCACCCTTCGAGGCGTGGTCACCGACTCCACCGGTGCCGTCGTCCCGGCCGCTAAAATCACCCTGAAAGAACCCGCCACCGGCGTCCTCGTCCGCGAAATCCCCGCTGATTCGCAAGGCGCTTTTGAAATTCCCGGCCTGCGCGCAGGAACCTACTCCCTCACC
>JBKJLJ010000219.1:0-3245 GCA_046597015.1 Bryobacteraceae bacterium | reverse complement strand
GACCGGTTCAAGTTCCAACAGGAAGCAGCCGTTGAGTTTGTGAACTCGGTGGTAAGGCCGGAGGACAAGGCGGTGGTGGTGAGCTACGACTCCGGCGCGGAGCTCGTTGCGGATCTGACCGGCAACACCGAGGTGCTCGCGAAGGCGATTCGCAGCTTGCGGCCGGGCGGTGGGACGGCGCTATACGAGGCGATCTATTTCGCATGCCGGGATAAGCTGATGCAGGACCAGCCGCGGCACAAGTTCCGCCGCGCGATGGTGGTGCTGGGCGACGGAGACGACAACGCGAGCCGGTACACGCGGGACCAGGCGCTGGAGATGGCGCAGAAGGCTGACGTCGTTGTCTATACGATTTCGACCAACAACAGCAAGCTGGAGCAGGAAGGCGACAAAGTGCTGCGGTACTTCGCCTCCGAGACGGGCGGCATGCCGTTCTTTCCGTTTCAGGCGCGGGAGCTGTCGCAATCGTTTGAGAACATTTCGAACGAGCTGCGGCATCAGTACAACGTGTTGTATCGCCCGGAACCGTTGAAGGCCGACGGGCTGTTTCACCGGGTGGACGTGCGGGTGAAGACGCGGAAAGATTTGACCGTCAGGGCCCGGAAGGGTTACTACGCGCCGCGGGCCTGAAGAATCGCTTCGAGTTGCTGGCGCAGCGCCTCTTTCTGCGGGGCCGTGGGGGCGATGTTTTTGAACTCGCGCGGGTCGGTCTGGTAGTCGTAGAACTCTTCGCCCTCGGTGCCTTTATTCCACATGGTGTAGCGGTAGCGTTCCGTGCGGATGGAGTAGCCCATGACTTTGCCGCGCTGCACCTGGCTGACAGCGGGATGGTCCCACTTGGTCTGCGGCTTTGCGAGCAATGGCTTGATGCTGCGGCCGTGGAGGCCGGGCGTTGGCTTGAGGCCGCAGAGATCAGCGAGCGTCGGGTAGATATCGAGCATCTCGACGGGCGCGGGGCAGACGCGATTGCGGGCCGGGACGCCGGGGCCGGAGAACAGCAGCGGGATGCGAGTGGAAGGCTCGAAGAGGGCTTGCTTCATCCACTGGCCGTGTTCGCCCAGATGGTAGCCGTGGTCGGACCAGAATACGATGTTGGTGTTGGCGGTTAGCTTAAGACGGTCCAGCGCGTCGAGAACTTTGCCGACCTGAACGTCCAGGAAAGCGACGGAGGCGTAGTAGGCCTGCAGGGCTTCTTTGCGCTGTTGCAGGGACATGCCCCAGTTGCCGGGGGTGGTGAAATAAGCCCACTTAGGGGCGATCTTCATTTCGTCGGCTTCGAAGGAGACCGGGTCCATTTTATCGGCGGGGAAGAGGTCGAAGTACTTTTTGGGCGCGATCCAGGGGACGTGCGGACGGTAGAAGCCGATGGCGAGAAAGAACGGCTTGTCCTTGTGTTTTTCGAGGAGGGTAACGGCGTGAGCGGCACCGATGCCGTCGGTGTGTTCTTCGTCGGGCCGGTCGGAGGCGTGCAAGGTGATAGCGCTGCCGATGTTCTTGCGCTCTGGGGTGTGGTTAATGAGCAGCGGCTCTTCTTTGGTCTTGTCGACGCCGATGGGATTGAACGTATGGTCCCACGAGGGCGCGTCGTCGAGGCCGGGGGTGCCGATGTCGCCGGGCACGCCGTAGTGGTAGATCTTGCCGATGCGGGCGGCGAAGTAGCCGTTGTTGCGGAAGAGTTGGGGCAGGGTGACGGTGTCGGGCCGGGAGGTGCGGAAGTGTTTGGCGAGGTTGTAGACGCCGGTCGCATCGGGGGAGAGACCGGTCATCAACGACGTGCGCGAGGGGCTGCAGAAGGGGTATTGCGTGTAGGCCTTATCGAAGCGGACTCCGGCTTTGGCGATGCGATCGATGTTGGGCGTTTTGACGAGCGGATGCCCATAGCAACTGAGGCAGGTGTTGAGATCGTCGACGCCGATGAAGAGGACGTTGGGACGGGGGGCGGGGGCGAAGGCGGCGAGAAAGGTTCGACGGGTCATGTGGAGAGAACGTCCTTGTGGAGCGAGAGGAGTCGCGATTGGAGTTTCCGAAGCTGCTTGGGGTTTTGGGCGGAAAGGTCGGTCTTCTCACCGAGGTCGGTGGGGAGATGGTAGAGCGCGAAGCGGGTGAGCGACTGCTGCCGGGCGATTTCGAGATGCGGCGGACGGAAGCTGGCGACGGGGACGGACGGGGCGCCGGCGGGCCACATGCCGACGACTTTCCAGGGGCCGTCGCGGAGCGAGGCTTTGGGATCGTACATGGAGTTGATGTAGTGCCAATGGAGGGAGACGTCGCGTTTGACGGGCTTGCCCTTGAGGATGGGGAGGAGGCTGGTGCCGTCGAGCGGTTTGACGGGCTTGGCGGCGTGGGCGGCTTCGATCAACGTTGGCAGGACGTCGACGCCGCAGATGGGCTCGGATGAGGTGACGCCGGCTTTGGCATGCCCGGGCCAGCGGAGAATGCCGGGGACGCGATAGCCGCCTTCGTAGAGCGAAAGCTTCATGCCACGGAAGGGGCCGGGCGTGCCGTAGGAGCGATTGGATCCGGGATAGCGCAGGAGGGTTTCGGGGCCGTTATCGGAGGTGAATAAGACTAAGGCGTCGCCGCGGCCTTGCGCTGCGAGACCGGCCATGAGGCGGCCGAAGTGATGGTCCATCTCGGCGACGTTGCCGAAGTACTCGGCGCGTTCGCGGGGAGTGGCCGCGCCGTACTTGGCGGTGAAGGCGTCGGAGGTGGCGACCGTTTCGTGGGGCGAATGGAAGCAGGCGAAGAGGCAGACGGGCTTGGCGGCGGGGACGGACTTGAGCCAGGCGATGGACTCGTCGGCAACGATTTGGCTGGAGTAGCCCGAGAGCGGCCCGACGGGTTGACCGTTGCGGACGAAGTTGACGGGGTCTTTATGGGTTGGGAGGGAGTTGTTCTGGGTGGAGACCCAATGATCGAAGCCGTGGTCGTTCGGCTGGGGCTGGGCGGGCGAATTGAAGAGGCCGTTGCAATGCCACTTGCCGATGTGGGCGGTGGCGTAGCCGTTGGATTGGAGCAGCTTGGCGAAGGTCTGTTCGGAGCGCGGGAGATGAATGGCCGAGCCTTCGGGGATCCAATCGTAGACGCCGAGGCGGGTGGGGGTGCGGCCAGTGAGCAGGCCGCAGCGGGAGGGGGAGCAGACGGGGGCGGCGGCGTAGCAATCGGTGAAGCGGATGCCTTGGGTCGCGAACTTGTCGAGGTTGGGGGTTGCGATGTTGGGGTGACCGAAGCAGCTAAGATCGCCG
>JBKJLJ010000026.1:0-6757 GCA_046597015.1 Bryobacteraceae bacterium | reverse complement strand
CCCGTATCTTCTACGGTGGGGGGACTAATCTGCTGTACGATCCAACCGCCACGCCAATAGCGCTTTGAGCCCCCAACTCTACATTCGCAATCGAGGATTCTGGAGTATGGTCCAGCTGGTTCAGCGGGCGATTGCCGGGCCACATTGGATTCGTTGAGGCGCAATCTACGAGCACGCTAACGGCCGGCATTAGGTCGCCCGATAAATCGACCAAAACGTTCGAGTCTGACTCGAGAATCTCAATCAATTGGTCTCCTTACAGAAAAACTATCAACTGGCGCAAGTGATGCGCGAGTCGAAATTGGCTCAACGAATTGATCTCAATACTCTTCGAATTCGTTCGGAGGAAAGTATTTGGTTGAAGTAAGGTTTTACTGCTTCGGCGCATGCCTTCGCCACATCTTCCGAAGATGGCGTTCTACGGCCCGAACTTCGGCAGTTCGGCTCGTGCTGGGCGCCGGCAACTCCGCCGCTAGCTCCTGGCGATATGCTCCTGCAGGCGGTTAGCAGCATTTTTCAGCGTCAACACCGGTGGCTCGCAAGGAGCGGCGACGACCGGGGGGCCTGCGAATAGCCAATTGTTATCCCAAGGGAGAACAGCATCAGCCAAGGCAGACTCAATTTGCTTAACCCGAAACAGCTCATACAACTCCCGCTTCTCACAAATTGAAGTGCTCGAAGTAAACTGTAACCCCGAAGATTTTGTGCGGGAGGCGCGGGAATCGACGTACCATCGTCAACAGTCGGTTCAAGACTGAACCCACCGAATTGCCCTCACTTCACCACAATCCGGAGATCCTTTTGCAGCAGTAGTAACTGCAGCCCTTCCATTCGAAGAGGCAATCATGCCGTCTTGGCTGAGCACGTCTGCTTACCCTTTACGATGAGTGAGATAATCCCGCAATATGCGTTCCCACATGCCCACAATTCGAGAGCTTCGCGTTCGAACGGTTCGTGTGCCGATGGCGGAACCGCATCGGACGGCGGGCGGCAACATTACCGAATCACCTCTCGTGTTGACGGACGTGATCACCGATGAGGGTCTAGTCGGCCACAGCATTATTTTCACGTACACCGCGGCCGCGCTCCAACCGACAGCCGAGCTGATCCGAAACTGTGAACCGCTCTTGCGGGGCGAACCGGTTGCACCCGCTGAGATCGCGCAGAAGCTCTCTCAAAAATTCCGTTTGCTTGGCACGCAGGGCCTTGTTGGCATGGCTCTTGCCGGTATTGACATGGCGCTTTGGGACGCGCTGGCGCGCAGCCACAATTCATCCCTGACCAGGCTGCTCGGCGGAGTCGAAAAGCCTTTGCGGGCCTACGGGGCCGTGGGTTATGACGGCGCCATAGGTTCCGCCAAGGCCACGGAAAACTGGGTCCGGCGTGGCTTCCGGGGAGTAAAAGCGAAAATCGGGTATCCAGATCTCAAAGCGGATATCGAGGTGATCCGAGCTATGCGCTTAGCGGCGGGAGACGACGTAGCGATCATGGTTGACTACAACCAAAGCCTCACGCCCGCCGAAGCCGTCCAGCGACTGCGTGTGTTGGATAACGAAGGATTGACCTGGGTAGAGGAACCCACGTTGGCCCATGACTATCAAGGTCATGCCTTGATTACCCGCGAGGTGAAAGTGCCCATCCAATGTGGTGAGAACTGGTGGGGCACTCAGGATTTGAGGAATGCCATTGCCGCACAAGCCTCGGACTTTCTTATGCTCGACGTGATGAAGATCGGCGGCGTCACCGGGTGGATGCGCGCGTCAGCGTTGGCGTCAACCCATGGGATCCCAGTTTCCAGCCATCTCTGGCCCGAGATCAGCGCGCAACTGCTCTGCCTGACGCCAACGGCCCACTGGCTTGAATATGCCGATTGGTGGAATGTCATTTTGGCCGAGCCCTTGCGGATAGAGTCTGGCATGGCGATTCCCCAAAATGCGGAGGGTTCGGGCGTTGAATGGGACGAGTCCGGCATTACTCGCTGTGCGGCGTAAGCGAACTGTGTCCGGGGGATTTCGGTGGATGGGTTAGTCAGCAGCGAATTGAAGGCATTGCCGCCTAAATGAAGCGCTCAACTCAGGCATGGTCGGCATTCCAGAAACTATCCACTCGGACGTATCTTTGGCTAGCCGTCGATTGAAGCCGCCGGCCCATTGTGATCACTATGCGGACAGACCCAAGTCACCCTGCACCACCCAGGCGACATCGATCCCGCCCTCTGGTCAATGCCTTCAAACCCTTCTGCGAAAGCTGGAGAGATTTGCTGACCGTGTCGTGCGGTTGTACGGGAATGGGTCGGGCCGCCTACCTGTCTCCACTGCGATGCCAAAAAAGCGCAGCAAGCTGAGAGACCTCGATCCAGAGGTAGCGTCATTTTTTAAGCGCCGCCAGAACGAGCTTTGCCACTGCCTTCGACGAGCCCGGGTTTTGACCGGTGATGAGATTGCCGTCCTGGCGCGTGTAGGACTGCCAGTCGTCGATTTTTGAGTACTTGGCACCGCGCGCAATCATCGTGTCCTCTACGAGTAGAGGAACAACCTTGGTGAGGCCGACAGCTTCCTCTTCCGAGTTCGTGAAGCCCGTCACCTCTCGCCCCCTCACTATGTGCTCGCCCTTTTCGTCCCTGGCATTGACCAGAGCGATCGGAGCATGGCACACCGCAGATACGGGTTTGTTGCGTGCCCAGAAGTCTTCGATCAGCCGAATGGAAACTTCGTCGTCGGCCAGATCCCAAAGCGGGCCGTGCCCTCCAGGGTAAAAGACCGCGTCAAAGTCGCGGGCCGAAACCGAGTCCAGCTTCACCGTGGTGGCAAGGGCAACCGTCGCGGCGCTGTCAGCCTTGAACCTCCGTGTATCCTCGGTCTGAGCGTCGGGATCGTCACTCTTGGGGTCTAGCGGCGGTTGCCCGCCTTTGGGAGAAGCCAACACGAGTTCTGCGCCTGCGTCTTTGAACAAGTAGTAGGGCGCGGCAAGCTCCTCCAGCCAGAATCCCGTAGGCCGGCCCGTGTTCCCAAGCTGGTTGTGTGAGGTGAGTACGATAAGGATTTTATTCATGCTGTTCTCTATAACTCAATTCGAGAGCCTTCAACAGCCACTGTATCACCGGTTCATTGCTTATCGAACGGCCCCGGTTTAGGTGCCACCCCGGAGTGTAGCTGGCAACTTCCCCGCCGTTAACCTGCGGTACGATACGGACCGGATTTCCAACAGAATTTGTTAGCCAGTCAGGGCTGAGTTTTGGCGTGCCCGCTGAAATGGACGGAGAAGTTGAATGCTCGCCAACTGATATCATGAAAGCTTGGCAAGGAAGGTGTCATCCTCCGGGCAAATTTGGTAAACCCGTTTTTATCTTTTTGGCGGAATCAACCTGTCCCGATCGCGGATCCTGCCCCGCACAATTGAAGGTTTTTTAAAATGCAATTCAGGATCGGTTACGAACTCGTTTACAATTTTCCCCAACCCACGCCGATCATTCTGGTGGTCAACATCCACGATTCACGAGCTTCCGACCTCGTGGTCACTGATCGCCTAACGGTCGAGCCATCGGTTCGCGTCCATGGCTACCGGGACGTCTTCGGGAACCAGTGCCACCGGGTGCTCGCACCCGCCGGACGCCTTCGTTTGACGGCTGATGGGATCGTGAACGACACCGGGCAACCCGACGTGCATGTACCTACCTCACTCCAGCACTCTGTAGAAGACCTGCCCGATGAGACCCTTCGGTTTTTGTTAGGAAGCCGCTATTGCGAGACCGATTTGCTTTCCGAAACGGCCTGGCAGCTTTTCGGTGGAACCGTCCCTGGTTATGCGCGTGTGCAGGCAATCTGCGACTATGTTCACAACCACATCTTTTTCAATTATCAAAACGCGCGCTCTACGCGCACCGCGGCGGAGGCTTTTCGCGAGGGGACCGGCGTCTGCCGGGACTACGCACATCTTGCAATTGCTTTCTGCCGCTGCATGAATATTCCGGCCCGTTACTGCACGGGATACCTGAGCGATGTCGGGACGCCACTGCCCTATCCGCCGGGCGATTTCGCCGCGTGGTTTGAGGTCTGGATCGGGGGGCATTGGCATATGTTTGATCCCCGCAACAACGTGCCCCGCATCGGTCGCATCCTCATGGCGAGGGGACGAGACGCCTCCGACGTCGCCATCGCCACCACCTTCGGACCCAATATTCTGGAGAGCTTTCGCGTTTGGGCCGATGAGATTGGGGAAACGGCAAAAGCGAACGGGGCAGGTTAGTGTCCTTCCTCACGGTATAGCATACGACCGTTTACCGTTACCGCCAACCGGTTGGGTTGGGAGAACACCGCATGATGTTTCGCCCCCGGGAGAGCCACGATTTGCGGCTGGTCGGCAGCGACCTGCAAATCATGCCGCGGCCGGCCCAACTACGGTGGCTGCACGACCCTTTCGATAATTCCGTTGCGGTTGCTGAATTCGAGGGTACGACCAACGAACTTCGATTCGAAAGCACAGTACGGCTCGAGCACTTCGAGTACACGATGCCCGTCTATCCCTTGGAGGAGTATGCCCGGACGTATCCGTTTCGCTATTCCGATGAGGACTTCCCCAATTTGGTACGCGCCCTGGCCCATCACTATGACGCCGCGTCTGTGTCGGAATGGGCGCTGCAGTTCCTGGAGTCGGCCGCAACCTCGGACACCATGAAGATCCTGCGCGCCATGACGCTGGGCATTCGGGAAAATTTCAAGTACACGCAGCGCTCCGAAAAAGGAGTGCAGCCCCCCGCCGAGACGTTGGAATCGCGCAAAGGCAGCTGCAGGGATTTCGCGGTTCTGATGATGGAAGCTTGCCGGTCTCTGGGAATCGCCGCTCGGTTCGTCAGTGGTTACATTTTTGTACCCAATCGTGTCGAGGCCCCAACAAAAACCACTCGGGGCGGCGGAGCCACCCATGCTTGGATGCAAGCTTACCTGCCCGGAGCCGGTTGGATCGATTTTGACCCGACGAATAATATCATCGGCAACCGCAATCTGATTCGTGTCGCGGTCGCGTGGTCGCCGGAACACGTCCTGCCGCTTTGGGGCACTTACGATGGGCCCCCGGGGGCGTTTCTCAGCATGGATGTTACCGTGACCGTGACGGAAGTCCCCGATTGATATGGAGATATCGAGCATCGTTCGTCCCTTGGGTTCCAGCCCGTTTGTTCTGATTTGCGATCACTCGAGCAATAGGATCCCCGACGAACTGAATCTCCTCGGCCTGGACGATGCCGAGCTTTCCCGGCATATCGCGTGGGACATCGGCGCGGCGGGGGTTACGGAGGCGCTCTCGGAAATCTTCGACGCGCCCGCCATCCTGTGCAACACCTCTCGCTTGGTGATCGACTGCAACCGCCAGTTGGATGCCCACGACCTGATCCCGGAAGTCAGCGACGGCACCGTTATTCCAGGGAACGCGCTGCTTACCGAGTCTGCCAAATCGCAGCGGGTGGAGCGCTATTTTCGGCCTTACCATGACGCGATCGAATCGGTGCTGATGGAGCGCGAGAAACGGGGCGTCTCCTCGATTGTGGTTTCCATCCATTCCATGAACGCTTCCCTGGCGGGCATCAGCAGACCGTGGCAGATCGCGCTTTCCAGTTACCTCGACCGCAGCCTGGCGGAACCCCTGCTGGCAACTCTTCGAAAGCGCGCGGATATCACGGTGGGGGATAATCAACCCTACGACCTGGACCCCAGGGTTGACTACAGCGTTCCCTACCATGCAATGCGCCGTGGATTACAACACCTGCAGGTCGAATTCCGCAACGATGTGATCGCCGATAGGAACACCCAAAATCAATGGGCCCTCCTCTTTGCCGAAGCTTTACTTGCGGTGCGAGGTTAACTCGGCCAGACCGCTCCGCCGTCGAAGCTCAGCTTTGGGCACGAACCCGGACGCTGGTTTCCTGCTGGCATCTTGTACCCGTGACCCAGCCTCCGAGAGCTTTCGGCTTGAAGCTCATAGACGACGGGTAGGTGCGCAAGTACAAGGCTCTGGAGAAGGCCGCCAGGACTTCGTGGGAGCGAAAAAGCCCGGATCTGTGAGAATGTGGCTGTTCTGCGAATTGCCCGAGGGTGATACCCGCGAATCCCAACGAACCTACACATTTGACGGGTTACACGCTCTATTGAAGGCGGAAGCCTCCGTGAAGGAAGACGGCGAAGCAGCTTACATCTTTGGCGACTCGCCAACCGCTGAAGATGATCGAGCAATCTCGACTACCCCATAGCTGGCCGCGGATCGTAATGGTTCTCTTGCTCAATTACTTTCCCCTCGGGACTTACGTGGAATACATCCACAACGCGCAATGCCTTGCCCGACTTCAACTCCAGATACGCTCGCACACAAATGGCCGTCAACGCATCGTTGAAGAAGCAATCGACCACCCTGACCTCTCCAAGCGCCGGGTAAATCCCCGCGAAGAACTCGAGCAAGGCTAACTTGCCCCGGATCGGCTCTTCGCTCCCGCCCGCAGCCAGCGGCGTTCTGAAGACAACATCGTCATCATACGGAACGCCCGATACATCCCCTTTGGTAAGTCCACTGAAATAGCCATCGGCAATGGACTGCAGTTGCGCCTTTCGATCAATCATTTGCTTCGCCGAGTTACTCATGCACCGAATCATACCTCTGATCGGTCTGCCGCTCAATCGGGCACCAACAACTTTCCGTCAACCCGGGCCGGCCCAGCTACCCAATAATCGCCTCAATCGGCTCCCCAAAGTCAATATCGATCCGCTTGTGC
>JBKJLJ010001072.1:0-12073 GCA_046597015.1 Bryobacteraceae bacterium | reverse complement strand
GATCTGCTCTTTGATGAACCGGTTGAACGGCTTATCTTCGTTCCAGCTTTGGATCACCCAATCGCGATAGCGCCACATGTTTGGACGGGTGTCGTCCTGCTTGAACCCATCGGAATCGGCGTAGCGGACAACGTCCAGCCAATGGCGGCCCCAACGTTCGCCGTAGGGGGGGTTGGCCAGCAGCCGGTCAACCAGCCGCTCTTCGGCCCCAGGCTTTACGTCGTTCAAGAAGGCCTGTGCTTCCTCGGGAGTGGGCGGCAGACCGGTCAGGTCGAGCGTAACCCGGCGCAGAAAGACGTCGCGGCTCGCCAGTGGCGCGGGTGCCAACTTCTTGGCCTTCAGCTTGTCGTAGATGAAGTGGTCGATCTCATTCCGAACCCATTTTTGGCCTGCGGGGTCAACCGCCGGAGGAGCGACAGAGGCCACCGGTTGAATCGCCCACCACTTCTTCTGGATCGCGTTGAACTTCGGGGCGCTCTCGGCAAAGAGGGGAAGTAGGGTTAGGGCAGAAACGATGATTCGTTGCCGGATGGGCATGGCGGTGCGACTCCTCGCAAGAGCAAAAGCGAAACGGGAGAGTATCTCTCCCGCCATGTGAAAATGTTTTCACCTCTCTCTGCCGGTGTCAAGGGTGCCTCGGGTCTGGGATCACCATCGCCAGTGTTTAGAGACCCACTTTCTCCTATTTGTGGCGCAGGATCGAGAGCATTCCAAATACAATCATTGCCGAGCCCACCAGTCGGATGCCCCAAGTAAGAACTCGATTGGAGGTTTCGGCCTCGCCGAAAACCGACTCGATCGGTTGTTCCCCATCTCGGACCAGAAAAGCTTTGATGCCGACCCCGAAAGGGACTAGGTTCTGACCCAATTGCCGGGCGACAATGGTGACCTTTTTGAGCGGCACTTCCTCGAAGCGGATGCGGTACGCGCCAACCTTGCTGGACGTCGGCGGCGCGAGAACGATCCAATCTCCTTCCCGCGCCGGCGTGTAGCCCGGAAGCGCCAGAGCGATACTGTCTCCGAGTTGGCGAGTGCTGGGAACCTTTACCGCGGTTCCCAGTAAGTGAATCTCATCGCCACCGATCGTGAAGCCTCCGAGTTGCACGCCATCGGCAAGGAAATCCTGGGAGTGGAGCGCCATGGGCGCGTTCTGCTGCTCCGGTGGCGCGTTGTCAATTGCGGTGTCCACTTCGACTGCCGACCAGCGGAGATCAAATCCATTGGCACTGATCGTGTCGGGGGAGCTCGAGCTCCGCCGAGGGGTTTTGCGCCACTGGTTCATCTCCACAATCCGGTGGAGCAACACGAAGTCTCCCGAGAGGCCAAGCGCAGTGTCGGCGGCAGGCTTAACCGTGATCAGATTGCCAATGACGTGGACTATCTTCCCTTCGTTGGCGGGGTCCGGTTTGGCGGCATCGACCGAGGTGACCGTCTGTCGGCCGACAGCAAGATCGTAGGTCGCAAGGACAGCGCGAAGCTCATTTCCCCCGACGAGGGTCAAGCCGACGACGACCAGCGCGTAACTCAGGAATCGGGGCAATGTAGCCAAGCGATCCCAAGTATAGTTGAGTTGGAGTAGCAGAGGACTCCTGCAGACAGCTAAGACGCTCCGAGGGCCGGAGCGCAATGTGATAGATCGCTTCGATTGCGCGCCGCCGAAATAGATCCCCGTGCAGGAGCCTGGTAGGTCAGCAGCGAGAGACGATAAAGCGAGGATAGGCCTGGGCATCCCTCAATGTCAGCGCAATTCGTCGGCCTAGAGTTGCGTGGCCTCGTAGCGCAGGACCCCTCCGCGGCGGGAGGGCCGCGAGGCCGCGGCGACGATGGCTCCCTGCGACACCCCGGCCAACTCCATCCAGCGACGAAGGCGCGTTTCGGAAAAGGGGTTTGGCTCCCTCGTAATGGAGACCGGCAGCGGAGCGTATCCCTCAAAGAAGATTACGAGCGAGATTTCGAGACCGTTCGAGTCACGCCAGTAGCGCAGCGTGGGGTCCTGGCCCGCGTGCCGCGCGTTGCGATAGATCTCCGAAACCACTTGGCTTTCAAAGTTGGAGCTATCGAGAAAATGGAGTTTGGGGGCCTTGATGACCCGTCGCTGGGACTCCACTTCGGCCCGCGCTAGACGTAGGGTTAGGAAGCAAGCGTCGAGGGCGAGGAGCCAGCGAACGACGGTGCGATGGGAAACGCCTGCCGCGCGGGCCAGCGCCTGCTGATCTAGGATCTCGCCGCTCTGCGCTTGTACAAGCCGAAAGAAATCCTCGAAGCTATCAACCTCCCGGACATTGACGAGGTCGCGAACATCCTGCTCGATGAAACACAACTTCAGAGGCCAGGGGGGCGGTGCCGGGCTGCTGGGCAGAACGGCAGGAACGAATCGCCCCAGCGTTTCGAGCGCGAGCGGAGGCCGGCGCTGCCGCTCTGCCAGGGTCGGGCGATAGAGTTCGAACGTCGTGAAGGGCAGGGTGACCCGGCGTGAGCTGGCAAACACATGGCGGCCGACGCCGGCCGTGGCGGCGAGATAGGCGATGAGCTCGGGCGCCCGGTGCAGATCGTCGATAAATGCCGGGCCGCGAAGTCGGGCAAGGGCTCTAGCGGGGTCGGCCCGGAACGGTGAGCGTTCGCCAGAGTCCTCGAGCGAAATGTAGGTGTGAGCGGGGAACTCCCGGCGCAACAGTGTCGACTTGCCAGAGCCGCGAGGGCCCTGCACCAGCACCGGTAAACCGCGTTGCGCGGCACGATGGAGCGGGATGGCAAGCGCTCGGTCAAGCATACCGTTTCATTTTACTACGATGAGATTGCATACCGTTTTGATAGTCGAAGCCCTGATTTCAAGGCTTAATTCATTGACCCCTACGCGAGCCGCCTTCTACGCTGGAGGAGACTTATGACTCCAAAAATCGCCCCTGCAAAGGGCAAGCTTGGCATTCTGACTCCCGGTATGGGTGCCGTCTCGACGACGTTCATGGCTGGCGTCGAGGCCGTAAAGAAGGGCCTCGGCGAGCCCATCGGCTCCCTGACCCAGTTGGGAACTGTCCGCCTGGGCAAGCGGACGGACAACCGGACGCCAAAGATCAAAGACTTCGTCCCGCTGGCCGGCCTGAATCAACTCGTCTTCGGGGGCTGGGACATCTTCGAAGACACCGCCTATGAAGCGGCCGCGCACGCCCAGGTGTTGAAGCCGGAACTGCTCAAGAAGCTGAAGCCGAGCCTGCAAAAGGTGAAGCCGATGAAGGCCGTCTTCGACAAGAACTACGTCAAACGGATTGACGGGCCAAACGTGAAGACGAAGGGCAATTTGCGGGAGAAGGCCGAAGCGTTGATGGACGACATGAAGACGTTCCAAACGACGAATGGCTGTGATCGGCTGGTGATGATCTGGTGTGGTTCGACGGAGGTTTTCCATCGGCCGGAGGCGGTGCACCAGACTCTCGCCGCGTTCGAGAAGGGCCTTGCGAAGAACGATCCGGGCATTGCTCCGAGCCAGGTGTATGCGTATGCGGCACTGAAGTCCGGTGTGCCGTTTGCCAACGGAGCCCCGAACCTGACGCATGACATTCCCGCGTTGCTGGGCCTCGCCCGTGACCACGAAGTACCCGTTTGCGGAAAGGATTTCAAGACCGGCCAGACCTATATGAAGACGCTGTTGGCACCGGGACTGAAGGCCCGGATGCTGGGCTGTTCCGGCTGGTTCTCTACGAATATCCTAGGCAATCGCGACGGCGAAGTGCTCGATGATCCGGGTTCGTTCAAGACCAAGGAAGAGACGAAGCTGAGCGTGCTCGATCAGATCCTTCAGCCGAATCTCTATCCGGAGCTTTACAAGGATTTGTTCCACTCGGTGAAGATCAACTACTACCCTCCGCGGGGCGATGAGAAGGAAGGCTGGGACAATATCGACATCTTCGGCTGGCTCGGATATCCGATGCAAATCAAGATCGACTTCCTCTGCCGGGACTCGATTCTGGCGGCGCCGCTTGTCCTCGATCTGGTCCTCTTCCTCGACTTAGCGAAGCGAGCGGGAATGAAGGGGGTGCAGGAATGGCTGAGCTTTTACTTCAAAGCTCCGATGACAGCGCCGGGGCTTTATCCGGAGCATGATGTGTTCATTCAGCTGATGAAATTGAAGAACACGCTCCGTTGGATGAAGGGCGAAGAGCTGATCACCCACCTGGGGCTGGAGTATTACGACTAGCGCTCGCGCCACACCAGGCTATCGGGGAACCGAGTTCGCGAGGGATTGTGGCTGTTAGGAATGGCATAAGCATGCTGTTAGTGGGTGATGCTGTTGCGTAATCCCCTCATGGACTAAAGCCGGGGACGCAGGCTCCGAGGTCGCTCGATACGGCGATCGAGCGGTTGCAGGCGCAGACGGCGTTCCAATGCAAGCCGAGGTAGGTGGAGCCGCTCGATCGCAAGTGTTCTCCCTCCCATGCCGCACGGTCGCCCGCGACCCACAGCGGCAGGGAATCAGCCGTTTAGGAGCCGGTCGGCAAACATATGGTCGCCGCCGACATCGGTGAGGCGGAAATCGCGTCCCTGCGAAAAATAGGTGAGCTTTTTATGATCGAGGCCGAGGAGAGCCAGGATGGTCGCATGGATGTCATTGGTGTGGACCGGGTCCACCACGGCGTTGAATCCGATTTCGTCGGTGGCGCCGATGATCTGGCCGCCTTTGATTCCCCCGCCGGCCATCCACATGCTGAAGCCGTACGGATTGTGATCGCGGCCGCCGTCGTAGCCGGAGGTGCTGAACAACTGCCCGTCCATGATCGGCGTACGCCCAAAATCACCGCCCCAGACGACCAGGGTACTGTCGAGCAGCCCACGCTGCTTCAGATCAGCCAGCAGGCCCGCGATGGGCCTGTCCACACGGGCGGCCATGCGCTGGTGGTTCTTATCGCACTGCGCGTGGCCATCCCAATCGTCGCCGTTGAGCAGTCCGCCGGAGTACAACTGCACGAAGCGGACACCGCGCTCCACCAGCCGCCGCGCCATCAGGCACTTCAGCCCATAGCCATTGGTCGGCTCCCGATCGACTCCGTACATCTCCCTGGTGGCGGCGGACTCCTGCGATAGATCGACGGCCGACGGCGCTTCGGTCTGCATGCGGAAGGCGAGTTCGTAGGCGGCGATGCGCGCCGCGAGATTCGAATCACCGGGCCGCTCCTCCATATGCCGGCGATTGAACCACTGGGCGTCGTCAAGCAGGGTTCGCTGTTCGGCGTTCGACATCCCGGCGGGAAGATTCATATCGAGAAACGGAGCGCCTTTGGTGCGCATTACCGTGCCCTGATAGACCGCCGGCAGGAAGCCGGAACCGTACACCGGAGGGCCTGCCTTCGTCCCGCCTTCAAGCATTACCACGTAGGCCGGCAGATTCTGGCTCTCCGATCCGAGACCGTAGAGCACCCAGGAACCGGCGCTGGGGAAACCCAGCCGGGCGGAGCCCGTGTTCATGATATTGAGCGCCATCGAGTGCACGAAAGCCTCGTGGTGGCACGAGCGGATGACCGCCAGTTTATCGGCGTGCGCAGCCACGTTCGGAAAAAGATCGGAGATCTCGATGCCGGACTGCCCGTGCTTGCGGAAGGTGCGCCGGGAAGCCATCAATGGCGCTTCGGTGGCGTTGGTGAACTGCAGCCGGACTCCGCGCATGCTTTCCGGCAGTTTCTGGCCGTCGAGCTTGAGAAGCGCCGGCTTCGGATCAAACGTATCGATGTGGCTGGGCCCGCCGTGCATGAACAGGGAGATGACGCTCTTGGCCTTAGCGGGAAACATCGGCGGTTTTGACGCCAACGGATTGGACGCGGCGGCACCCGCGTCCAATCCGAGCAGATACAGAAGCGCGAGCTTGCCGAAACCGCCGCCGGATTGCTCCAGGAACTCCCGTCGGGACGAACAACTACTTTTGCGATGAAGAGGGGTGGGCATGTCAGTCGACGTACAGAAACTCGTTGAGATTAAACAGCATCAGGCAAAAACCCAGGAGCGGCTGTCCGGGTTGAAACGCGCCGCGGGAGAGAATGGCGACGGCTTTTTGCAGTTCGGCGGGCGTTGGCTCCCGGCCGAGCGCGAGGCGCCAGCCGCTGGCGGCCTGCACAGCAGGATCGGCGGATTCGCGCGAAAGCCGGCTGGCGAAGGCCTGGGCCTGGCGGTAGACGAAATCATTGTTCAGCAGCGCCAGCGCCTGCGGAGCAACGTTGGTGGAATCCCGGTGAGCGGAGCTAAAGGAGGCATCGGGCATATCGAAGGTCTCCAGCATGGGAATGCGGAAACCGCGTTTCACATACAGATAGACGCTACGTTGGGCAGCGGCGGCCGGATCGTGGCTGGCCGGCCATTGCGAAGCATCCTCCAGTGCGCCGATTTCCTCATCGGACAGCGGCGGAATCACCGGTGGGCCGCCGCCCTTACGATTTAACGTACCGGCGGTGGCAAGGATGGCGTCGCGCACACCTTCCGCATCCAGGCGGCGACGGTTGGCGCCCCACAATAGATGGTTATCAGGGTCCTTCTCCGAGTTGGGCGGCAGAAGATCCGATGAGCGGCGATAGGCTTCGGAGTTCATGATAACCCGGTGCATGGCCTTGACGCTCCAGTTTCGGGCGACGAATTCCGTGGCCAGCCAGTCGAGCAGTTCGGGGTGGGAGGGCGGATCCCCCTGGCGGCCAAAATCGTTGGGAGTCGCGACGATACCGCGCCCGAAATGTCCCTGCCAGATACGATTCACCATGACTCGCGCGGTGAGCGGGTGGTCCGGCCGGGTGAGCCACAGGGCCAGCGCCTTACGGCGCGCCAGCGGCTGGCCGGGGACTTCCGCAAGGACCGGAGAGGCGCTGAGAACGGCGGGGAAACCGGGTTTTACCACCGGTCCCTTGTTGCGGAACTCGCCGCGGATGGCAAGGTGGATGTCCGGAACGATTTCCGAGTGCGCCAGGACGGTTACCGCAGGATTGGCGCGAGGGATCTTAAGAGCCACCTGGGCAACCGATTGCAGGAGGCGCTCTCGTTCGGCGCGTTCCCCTTCGGTATAGAAAGCCGCGAGGTCACTAGCCGATTGCTTCCCGCCGCTCTGCAGCCGCCGCCGCGCCGCCTGGTCGAGGCGCGAAATCCTGTCCTGCAGGTCCTCCAGCGCCAGCAGCTTCGTCTGTCCTTTCTTGAACTCCTGCCATTTGCGGACATCGATGGCCAGATCGCGGGGCTCACTGCCGGCAAAAATGGCCTGCAGCGCGAAATAGTCCTTCTGCGTAATGGGATCGAACTTGTGATCGTGGCAGCGTGCGCAGCCCATGGTGAGGCCGAGAAAGGCCGACGCCGTCGTATCGGCCATGTCGGTCAGGCGCTCGTAGCGCATCTGTTCGCCGTTGAGCAGCGACGAGGGGTCCATCGGCCCGATGGTATAGAGGCTTGTGCCGAGGCGGTGTTCCAGGTCGATCTGCTTCTGCGCCGGCATGATGTAGCTGCCTTCAAACTCCAGCGTATTCGGCCAGATTTCGTCGCCGGCGATCTGTTCCTTTACGAACTGATCGTACGGTTTGTCGGTGTTGAACGACTTGATGACATAATCCCGGTAACGCCATGCGTTGGGATAGTAGAGGTCCCCTTCGTAGCCGCTCGAATCGCCATAGCGAATAACGTCCAGCCAGTGGCGGCCCCATTTTTCGCCGTATTGCGGGGAGGCCAGCAACCGGTCGATGAGATTTTCCCAGGCTTTGGGGGAATCGTCCTTCAGGAAAGCGGCAACCTGGGCGGGCTCGGGAGGAAGTCCGGTAAGGTCAAAAGCGGCTCGCCGGATAAGGGTGAGTTTGCTCGCTCCGGGGGCGGGTTTGAGGCCCCGTGCCTCCAGTTTGTTGAGGATGAAACGGTCCACCGGCGAAGGCACGATGGCGGCGTTTCGCAACTCCGGCGGCGCGGGCCGGATCGGTTTGCGGAGTGACCACCAGGCGGGCTCCAGGGCGGCGCTCGCGGCCGGGGTATCCTCCCGCGGCCAGTGGGCTCCGCTCTCGATCCAATCCCGTATCACGCGGATCTCGTGCGGCGGAAGGCCCTGTTTGCCCGGCGGCATCTTTAAGTCCCCGGTCCGTTCCAGGGCCAGGTAAAGCAGGCTGGTGGCGCTCTTGCCCGGCGTCTGGGCGGGTCCGCGGATGCCGCCTTGCAGGATGGGGCCGATCGCGCGCAGATCCAAGCCGCCCATTTTCGGCTCGCCATGGCAGGGGAGGCAGTTGGCGGCCAGGATGGACCGAGCGGACTCATCGATCGTCGCCGCGGACATCGCGAACACGGCCAACCAAAGGGAGAGAAGGGTGCGATGCATACGAAAATCCTCTAAACGCCGAGCCACTTCGCGATCCGGAATCCGTGGTTGACCCCGCCACAAGGATCGATTGAGATTTTATCACCTTGGGAACAAGTTAGCCCTGCGCGGAGGCTTCGTGAGCCTGCCGGTAGGGGGTCCACGCGAAGCTACGAACAAAGGGGCGTTGGACGCCGGCGCAGTGACGAGCCCAAGCAACCACTCTGCCGTCGGGCTACACGGGGCGAAGGGCTCAGAAGTTAAACCGCAGCGCGAGGCGGAGGGACCGCTCCCCGCCCTCGACGGAACCGCTGGTCGATAATGCGCTGGTTATGGTCATGAACCCCGCGGCACTGACGTTGCTGGCGGGATTGTTGAACTTCGGCGTATTCGTAAAGTTAAACGCATCGGCGCGGAACTGCATTCGCAGACGTTCCGTGAGGGAGAAGTTCCGGGAAAGGCTGGCGTCGGCATTCACGAGGCCCGGGCCGCGAAGGATGTTCCGGCCGGTATTTCCGAACCGGACCGCAGTGACGGGAATAAACGCCGTTGGGTCATAGTACGGGGTGGTGCGGCCAATGGCCCCTATCCGCTCCACGTTGGGTTTGATTTGGTCAGCCGTCTGGTTGTTGCCGGGCGCGTTCAAGGACGTGCTGGCGGAGGTGACGGAGAAGGGCGTGCCCGAGTAGGCACTGAAGATGCCGGCCACCTGCCAGCCGGAGAGCGCGGCGCGCGTCACGAGGTTCCCACCGGCGCGGGAAGGCGCTTCGTAAATCCAGGACCAGCGGAAATTATGAGGCCGGTCGTAGTTCGCCCGCGCGCGGTTGCGGGTCAACTGCGAGGGGGCGTTAAAGAACAGTCCCCCGGCCGAGTCGTCCGTCCAGGTAAAGGTCTTTGAAAACGTATAGGCGACCATGGTCGACCAGCCCCGGGCCACCCGGCGGTCCAGCCGGGCTTGCAGGGAGTCGTAATCGCCCGTTTGGAAAGGCCGGATGACGGTGAGGTCGACGCGGCGTCCGAAGCGGGCCGCTAGCGGCCGGCCTGCCTGCCCGGCGCCGGCCTCGGCAGCATTCACGTTGATGCTGGTCATCTGGTTCTTCGTGCGCGTGGCAACGTATCCGGCGGACCCGATCAGCCCGAACGGCAGCTGCTTTTCGATGGTGAAGTTGAACGAATGGATGTAGCCGCGGCGGAACTCGCCCGGCAGCAGGGTCTGCGTGGTGACGTTGGAGGGCAAGGCGACCGAGCCACTGGTGAAATTAGGCAGCGTGATGGCGGGGATACCCGACTCAATCCGTCCGGCCTCCAGGAACGGGGTAGCCCCAATAAAGTCCTGGCTGACCATGACCGGAAACGGGAACAGCAGGGATGCGGCCAGGGGAAAGGGTTCGTAGCTGATGCCATACCCGGCGCGTACGACGGCGGACCCGGGCAGGCGGTAGGCGACACCCAGGCGGGGGGCGTAGAGCGTCTTGCTGGCTAGAATCCCGGTGTTGCGGGGAACGTTGCCGAACCCGCCCACCAGGACGCGATCGGTCTCAAAATCGTACCGTTCAATGCCGCTATTGGGACCGCGCTGCATGATGGGGAAGAACTCCCAACGTAGTCCCAGCGTCACGGTCAGCTTGCGGGTGGCTTGCCAGCGATCGCGGAAGTAGAGCCCGAACTGCCGCTCCAGCGGATCAGATGGGTCCACCACCTGGACCGACTTCCCCAACTGCTGGGGAAGTCCCAGCAGGAAGGCCGCGTAAGAGTTGTACTGATTCGGCGCCGGTCCGCCGCTGAGCGAGGTCACGCCGCCGGTGAAATCAAAGCGTCCACGCGGACCGTTGCCACCCACCTCGGGGTGCCAGTGGTTCAGACGGGCGCGCGTCAAATCGACGCCAAACCGGATGTCGTGCTGGTTTTTCTGCCACCCGGCGTTGGCGGCCACGGTCACTGCGTTGTCGTTCACGTACTTCGGCGTCCAGGGGTAGGGATTGCCGTAAGTCTCATAGCCGGAGATGTTGAAAATAGGCAGGCCGCTCTGGCGGACATCGGGGCCGTTAGTGCCGGGGATTCCAAGGAACGCGGAGCCGAAGTTCTCGCCCGAGTCGAGGTGCACGAGGTCGAGCGGGTCGTGGCTCAGCGAGAGATTGCCGTCGATGAGAAAGTTGGACGACAGCAGGTGGGTGCCGCCGAAGGTGGTCACGCGCGAGTTGACGCGGCCGTTGGCGGCGCCGCCGCCGTTGATCATCCCCTCGCCGCCGGCCGCTCCCAGGCTGTACTGAGAGTTCACCAGCGCGCGCATCGTCGAAAACTTACCCCATATCGAGGTTTTCTGGGAGTGCGTGTAGTTGAACTTGGCGTCGTAGTTGTCGCGGTTGAACACGGTAGGAGCGGAAGTAAAAAAGTTATTAGCCGTGCCGGATAGGTTCGCCGCCGGAGCCAGGCCCTGAAGCTTGCGCGTAATGGCGCTCTGCCGGTTCAGTGGGATGACGGCGTTCGGGAACGGGGTTCGATCGCGGGCATCCGTCCCGCCCGTGCGCGGGTCGTAAATCGCCGTCCGGTAGGCGGAGAAATCGCCTGCCCGCTGATCGGGGGTGGCCAGCGTAGCAATCCGGGAGAAAGTGGATCTTTCGCGCATGCCTTCCCAACTTCCAAAGAAGAACAGGCGGTTGCGGATGATGGGTCCGCTGAAGGTTCCGCCGTACGTGTTGTAGATGTACTTTGGCTTCTTGGACTGCAGGTAGAAGAAGTTCTTGGCGTTAAAAACGGAGTTGCCGAAATGCTCGAAAAAGACGCCGTGGAACTGGTTGGTACCAGACTTGGTGACCACGGTAATGGCGGCACCCCCGGCGAAGCCCTGTTCGGCGTCGAAGCTATTGGTGGAGATATTCACGGTCTCGATCGATTCGACCGGCGGCACATAGAGGGTCTGATGAGGGAGATGGGCGCGCATGTTATAGGCACCGTCAAGGCGCGTGTTGTTGTTATTGCGCGTGGTGCCGTTTACGTTGGTGCTCAGGGCGCGACCGGGAGAACCAACGACGGCGTTCTGGTAGGTGGCGGGCGTCGCGCCTGGAACGAGGTTAATCAAAGTCTGATAGTTCCGGTAGCCGCCAACGGGCAATTGGGTGACCTCGCGGGATCCGAGTTCCACATGGACGTCGGCCTTATCGGTTTGGAGGGCGGCGGCGGCCGCTTCCACGGTGATTCGCTCGGTGACTTCACCGACCGGCATCTTTACCTCCAGCCGCGTCACCGTGTTGATGGTGATTTCGACGCCCGTCTGGCGCAGGGTACGGAACCCGTTAGAGGCGAAATCCACCGTATAGCTTCCGGGGGGCAGATTGGTGGCGGTAAAGGTCCCGGCGGACTCGGAGCGAAGTTCGCGCGACTGGCCCGTCGATTGCTGGGTTACGGTGATTTTCACTCCGGGGATGACGGCGTCGGAAGAGTCCTGAACGCTCCCGGTCAGCGTTCCGTAAAGTACTTGAGAGTAGGCTAAGGGAACTCCAGCGAGGAGCGCCAGAAGTACGGGTAATATCCGCATATTAAGAAATCTCCAGGCGGATTTTATCAGCGGCGGATCGGAATAGCAAGTAAAAGCCTTATCTTGTCGCAGCAAAGTAGAAATGTCCCCCCGCTAGCAAAGTAGAAATGTCCCCTTTTGGCTGGGGGGTTGAAAAGAGGATGTTAGTTTGGTTCTGCCGGTGAAGCGGAGACGGGCAATGCTGGCGAGCACCCCGATCAAGGAATAGCCGGTCGGAACTCATCGGAGACGATGGGCAGGACATG
>JBKJLJ010000965.1:0-12099 GCA_046597015.1 Bryobacteraceae bacterium | reverse complement strand
CCTACGCCAACGTGCAGTGGGAGCGTTCCACTTCCTTGCCCTCGTACCTGTCGGTCTTCGAAGGGGCCGAATACGAAATCTCCAGCCGGCTCGCCGCCAACGTCTATGGCCAGCACTATACCCTGACGCACGGGGTCCCCGACCATCACTATGGCATCGGCCTGACTTACAACTTCGGACACATCCGCTGGCGCTAGATCGCTACTTCGGCTCGAGAACGTAAGTCGGAGTAAGCCCAGTAACCGTCGAGAAGGTCCCGGCTGCCGGCGTCAACCAACTGGAGGCGCTCTGCACCTTACCGAGATATACGTGGGGCTGCACATCGACGCGCATCTCTTTCAAGCTCACTGACCCGTAGCTATAGACGGGGAACATCGAAGTTGGCACTTTCACGTTTTCCTGCACCACATAGGGGCTACGCAACGCCGTCCGGATCGCCCGTTCCCAGCCCGCGGCCGGCGTCTCGGCACCCACGAACGTCTGCCGTTCTTCGGTGTCGTCATTCGGACGCAGAACCAACCGCTCCCGGTTGTCGAGAATAAACTGCGGCAAGTCAACTTCTTTAGTGCCGTCCCACGCCACTTTCCGTTCACTCACCACTCGCGTCGTAGGAATCAACGATCGAATCGCTTTTCGTTCGGTCTGCGGGAATTGGGCTAACACGGTTTCGTCCGTTAAAAGATCAAAAATGGCTTTCCTTTGCGCCATATCCGAGCGGAAGCTATTGACGAGGCAGACCGCCCCTTCGCGGTAGGCCCGGACCAAGGGATGATTGTTGGGGTCAAACTGCACGACGAACTCCCGCGTCTTCATCCGACGGTACACAATGTCTATGACAAACTCGCCCTTCCGCAGGATCCCGTTTTTGTACTCTAGCTGTTCGGGCGAACAGACAATCGTCGGGACCCCGTGCCCTATGAAACTCTCGGCGAGTAAGTGATACTCGCGACTCTCAAGGGTCGCGAACGGGTGCTTCATTTCAAGAATCGCCACTTGCGGCGCCTTCTTACCCCCAAACTCTTTGTAGGCCTTAAGCAAAGCGGCCTGCAAAAACTTCACCCCGCCTAACTTCGCCAGCTTATGTTTCTTCCGGAACTCTTTGGCCGGGCCCGTTTCAAAAAACACATCGCCCAAAACTTCGCTGTACAGCACGCCGACGGGCGTCGCGGCGCTGTAATCGGAGAAACGCATGTGGCCGTTTTCAATTGCCGTATCGAGCAAGCCCGTTACCGCAAAGTGCTTGTAACCCGGGTTCACCGCAGCCAGCATTCGTTCGGCAGGCAGCAGATCCATCCGGGCAAGCAAGGTCGCATCGGCCATCGCCATCTGCCGGATCTTATCCACGGCCGAAGCCAACAGTTGACCGCCAATCACCAAGGAATCAAACTGCTTCCGCGTCACGAGATTCGGCCGCAAAAACGGCGAGACGGGACGACCGGACATTTCCAGGTTCCGTGTCCGCAAAGTAGCATGGAACTGCTCTACCCAGCCTAAATCGCGGAAAGGTTCTGTTTCGAGGATCTTGTGATAACGGGCAATCGCCTCGTCCACTTGGTTCATTGCGGTTCGCCGAATTTGGATTATCTCACACGAGAGGGCTTGCTGTACACTCAGGATCCAACACAATTTCGCATAAACTGCTTTGTTTCTTTCACTTAGAGTACTGTAAATTTCCCTGTGAGACAATGGAAGGAATGCGCCGTATCCTGCTTCTTCCCGTAGTTGTCCTGCTGCTGACCCTGCCGTGCGCCGCCGATGAAGGCATGTGGCTCTTCAATAAGTTCCCCCGCGCTGCCGTTAAAAAGGCCTACGGCTTCACCGTCACTGACCAGTTTCTTAGTCGCCTCCAACTGTCGTCGGTCCGCTTCAATAACGGTGGCTCCGGCTCCTTCGTCTCGCCGAATGGGCTTCTCTTCACAAATCATCACGTCGGAGCCGACTGCATTTACCAGGTCGCGACCAAGCAAAACGACTACATGAAGAATGGCTTTGCCGCCACCTCCCCGGCCGACGAAAAGGCCTGCCCGAATCTCGAAGTCAACGTCCTGCTGAAAATCGAAACGGTCACCGGCAAGATCAAGGCCGGCACGACGGACTCGACGACGCCCGCCGAAGCCGCCCGCATCCGGCGTTCCAACACGTCCGCTCTCGAAAAAGAATGCTCTGCCTCCGGCAACCGCTGCCAAGTCGTCACCTTATATTCCGGTGGCCAATACGATCTCTATGAGTACAAGAAATACACCGATGTCCGCTTAGTCTTCGCGCCCGAGGAAGCCATCGCTGCCTTTGGCGGCGATCCGGACAATTTCACCTTCCCCCGTTACTGCCTCGATTTCACTTTCTTCCGCGCGTATGAAAACGGCAAGCCGGTCCAAGTCAAGAACTTCCTCCCTTGGTCGAAAACCGGGGCCAAGAACGGCGAGCTGACCTTCACCTCCGGCCACCCCGGTTCTACCGACCGCCTCGCTACCTACTCCGATCTCGAATTCCAGCGCGACATGGTCATGCCCTTCTCTCTGGCTGCGAACGGCCGCTTGATCAAGAAACTTCTGGCCTTCGGCGAACTAGACCCCGAAAATAAGCGCATCGCGCGCGACCTGCTCGCCAGCCTCCAAAACAGCGTGAAGGCGCGGACCGGTTTCCTCGGCGGCTTGAAGGACCCCGAACTGATGCGCCGCAAACTCGAACAGGAAACCAAGCTGCGCAAGACCATCTCGGATGACCCCGCCAAACAAGCCCGCTTCGGCCAAACCTGGAACGAGATCGCTGCCGCCCTCGATGAGTACAAAGCCTTCTACGCGACCTACTCCTACCTCGAACGCGCCGCGGGCTCCGGCTCCGAACTCTTCGGCCTGGCCAAGGGACTGCTGCGCTATAAGACCGAAAAGGCCAAACCGAATGGCGAGCGCCTTCGCGAGTGGAACGACGCCAATCTGGACGCTATGGAACAGAACCTCTATTCCGCCGCCCCCATCTATCCGGCCCTCGAAAAGCTGACCTTGACCAATTTCTTTGAAAACCTGGTGGCGACGTTTGGTCCCACCGAGCCGTTCGTCATCCAGATCCTGGCCGGTCGCACCCCCGCCGCCGCCGCCGATTTCTACGTGACGAACTCCAAACTGGCCGACGTGGCCGTCCGAAAATCCCCCGCAGCTTTCGACGATCCCATGATGACCGTCGTCCAGGCACTCGAAGGGCCCGCCCGCAAAGCCCGCAAGCGGTATGAAGATCAGGTCCAGGCCGTCACCACCGCCAGCGCCTCCCGCATCGCCCAAGCCCGCTTCGCCGCCTATGGGGACGGGGAATACCCCGACGCGACCTTCACTCTTCGCCTCACCTATGCCCCCATCAAGGGCTATACCAACGCCGCCGGCGTCGCCGTCCCCTGGGCCAGTGACTTCGCCGGCCTCTTCGCCCGGGCCACGGGCGTAGAACCTTTTGCGCTCCCTCCCAACTGGCTGGCGGCGAAATCGGCCCTGAAACTCAAGACTCCCTACAACTTCGTCTCAACGGCCGACACCCACGGCGGCAACTCCGGCAGCCCCACCGTCAACACGAAAGGCGAACTCATCGGCATTCTCTTTGACGGGAACATCGAAGGCCTCCCCAACCAGTACCTCTATCGCGATACCCGCGAACGCTCCGTCCACGTTGCCAGCCAAGGCATTATCGAAAGTTTGCGCAAAGTCTACAAAGCAAATGCGGTCCTGAAGGAACTCGGCTACTAGGAAAAGCATCTTACTTTTATGAAGAAACTACTTCTCAGTGTGCTCCTGCCCTTGGCCGCGTTCGGCCAAGCCGGCTACAACGGCCCCGGCCGGTACGAAATCATGAGCAACGTCTCACGGAAAGTGCTCGACCTCGACCGCAACGACCAACGCACGATCATCCAATTCGATAGCCGCAACACCGACAACCAATATTGGGACGTCCAGGATGCGGGCGGCGGATACGTCATCCTCCGTAACGGGATGAACGGAAACGCACTGACCCAGACCCGCGCCAACAACTCCGAACCCGTCTCCGGCCAACCCGTCAACAATAGCGACGCCCAGCGCTGGCGTTTCGAATCCGGCGCCAACGGCTCGGTGGTCATCGTCAACGCCTCCGGCAAGGCGCTCGATATCCCGGAAGGCTCCACCAACAACGGCGTGAAGATCAACACCTACGACCGGAATAACCAAATCAACCAGCAATGGACCCTCCGGCTGGTCTCGAACAACAACAACAATAACAACAACAATCAGGTGTACCGCCAGGGCAACAGCCGGTACGATACTAACAACAGCAACAGCAACGCCAACCCTGACAATAACACTATCAATCGAAATAACCGGAAAGACCGGAACGACCAGAACAACCGGAACGGTAACGGCAACAACCGGAACGATAACTACAACAACAACCGCCTGCCGCCGAAGGGTTCCGGAGCCGGCAACCAGCAGAAGTATTTCGATCAGAACGCCAACATGTGGAAGCTCGACGGCGACGGGGCCTGTTTCTATACCGAAGCCGAGTATAGTGGCGAAGCCTTCTGCGTCATCTCCGGCGATCAACGCCGCAGGTTGAGTAACGATTGGAACAACCGTTTCAGTTCCATTCGCTTTTTCGGCCGCGGCTCCAAAATCGAATTCTTCGACCAGGATGACATGCGTGGCCAGAGCCAAACGATCTCTCGCGACGTGCCGAACATGGCCAACCTCAACCGCGGGAACTGGAGCAACCGCATCAGCTCCATCCGCGTCAAATAATGCACTGGCTGGCGAAGTATTTTGAACTGGGCGAATTAGGCACGAACTGGCGGACCGAAATCCTCGCCGGTTGCACCACGTTCCTGACGATGGCCTACATCATCTTCGTCAACCCGTCGATCCTGGCGGCCACGGGAATGCCCGTGGCCGCCGTCACTGCTGCCACCTGTCTTTCCGCGGGTTTCGCGAGCATTTTTATGGGTGCGGTCGCCCGCTATCCGCTCGCGATGGCCCCCGGCATGGGCCTGAACGCATACTTCACCTACGCCGTCGTCCTGGGAATGGGCGTGTCTTGGCAGACCGCCCTCGGTGCCGTATTCGTCTCCGGTGTCGCTTTTCTCGTCCTGACGTTGACCGGCCTTCGCCGCCGCCTCGTCGAATGCGTCCCGCCCTCGCTCTACGCCGCGGTCGCCGTCGGCATCGGTTTATTTATTGCCTTCATCGGCCTGAAGAACGCGGGCCTAGTCGTCCCCCATCCCGCCACGGCGCTCGCCTTGGGCAATCTCCACCAACCCGGGCCGATCGCGGCTCTCGGCGGCCTCCTTCTTACGGCCATCTTACTCGTCCGTCAGGTCACCGGCGCCATGCTCATCGGCCTCGCCGGCACCGCGCTGATCACCGGCTGGGGCCACCCGCCGACCCCCCAAGCTTCGCTCTCCGCGATCTCGGCCACCGCTGGCCAACTCGATATCGCTGGTGCCCTCCGCCTCGGCCTAGCCGAAATCATCTTCGCGTTCCTCTTTGTCGACCTGTTCGATAACCTCGGCACCCTGCTGGCGGTGTCTAAGCGCGCGGGCCTGCTCGACTCAGCGGGTCGCATCCCGCGAGTCGAGCGCATTCTGGTCGCCGACTCGGTGGCCACCATGGGCGGGGCGCTGTTGGGGACCTCGACCGTCGTCAGCTACATCGAAAGCGCGGCCGGTGTGGCTGCCGGCGGACGCACCGGCGTCACCGCTATCGTGGCGGGCCTGCTCTTCCTGGCGTCATTCCTGGTCACGCCCTGGCTCGGCACCGTGCCGCCGTATGCGACCGCTCCGGCGTTGATCCTGGTCGGCGCGATGATGATGGCCCACGCTTCCGAAATCGAATGGCGAGACTCCGCGCTCGCCATTCCGGCGTTCCTGACGCTGGCCGCCATCCCCCTCACCTTCAGCATCGCCAACGGCCTCGCCCTCGGCCTGGTCGCCCACACGCTACTGGCCGTCGCCGCCGGACGGGCCCGGCAGATCAGCCCGTTTCTTTACGCCCTTACCGCTATCTTGCTCGCCCGTTTCTATTGGGCACCGGCGGGTCAATAAACAACGGCTCGGTCTCCGGCAACAGCATTACCCAAAGCGCGTAGATGCCCAAGCACGTGCCTAGCGGAAACAGCAGGGTGGCGGCCGCACCCGTCAGAATGCCACCCGTATGCGCCCACAACTGCCAGCGCAGAATTCCGCGCCCCACCACGATCAGAGGCAGTGATATTACCAGGCTGAAAACCACATACACCATCAGCCCCAGCCGCTGCAACGGAATTGTCGACAGGTCGTTCCGTTTGGCGTCTGGATCAAACGCCAGGAGTCCACTAAAACCTCCGAAGGCCATGAGTAAGCCGATCGAAACGACTAACCCAAAGACTCCGAAGCCTATAAAGATCTTACCCACCGCCCGGATCTGCTCTTGCAATGAAAAAACTCCAAAACTCTATTCTACCCGAGGGCGACGCCAAAGCCACACAAACAGCGTCCCTACCGAGATACCATATACTACTGCGTTCCATGGTCCCCGCTCTACCCACCTTCCCGCCGACCGCCATTCCGACAGCGCCCAGTAATGCAGCGGAGTCAACGCCATCCAGATAGCCAGCGGTGGTACCGTCAAGACGGCCCAGTGCGGCAGCAACCAAGTCAGGTACCAGGGATGTACGTTCGCCGACAGCAGCAGGATCGCCAGAGTGGTCGTCAGCACGCTCCGTTCAAGCGACTGCGGAATCAGCGCGATCCCCCCGACGAGGCCCATCACAATGTACTTCGCCGCGGCTTTGGAAGGCGAGATCGCCTCGATCACCCAAAAGAGGCTCGGGTTGTTCGACCACCCTCCGAGAAATCCGCTCGCAAAATCGGCGTTGTCGCGTATATCGCTGACGTAAGGCAGGAATAGGATCACCGGCACAACCACCGCCCAAGCCGTCCGGCGATCGGCTCGAATAAACGCCGGCAGCAGCAGCGCGGGCCACCACTTTACCGCGATGGCCGCACCCAGTGCAGCCGCCGAACGGTAGCGCATCGCCAGCGCCAAGCTCAGAATTAGGAGCGCGTCGTTATGGCCCATTCCGGTGAACTCGACGATCGCGAGCGGGCACCAGCCATAGAGCAAAGCCGCCCGCGCCCCGTGCCAGCGCGCGAGCAGCAGCAACAGCGCCAAGTCCGCCAAAATCGACGGAATCTTCTGCGCCCAAACCGACGAGGAGAGCCGCGCCATCTCCCGCTCCAGATTTTCTACCAGCGGCCCGTATACGGCCTTGAAGTCTTTTCCGTCCACAAGAGGAAACGTTTCGTCGCGTAGGGCACTCCAACGGTCGTCGCCTGGACGTTCTTGGTATGGGTTGCCGCCGGCCAATTGAAGCCGCCCTTCCCAACGGTAGCGGTAGAGATCGTCGGTGAACTCGGGGGCCATCGAGAACGTTATCAGGCGATAGGCCAGGGCGAACATCACGACAAATCGGGTCGAGAATAGCCTGCCGGGGGGACAGAGCTTCGTTACAACGATCAGATATACTAGAGAGGAGAACAGATACAGGGCGATCGCCGGGGTAGGGTTGTTGTGATCCCGCGCCGCGATGAACAGCCCAACCAGGCCACAACCCAATATTGTTCCGCTTATACCCAGCGCGCGCATGAACACTACCTTAGCGTTATTCGTCACCAACCAGTCGACTTTCGACCAGATCAAACGGGAGATGCTCGACGACACCTTTGCCGGTGTCCACTCTCTGGCTCTGTTCGATTACATGCTGATCGTGCCGTATTTCGTCATTTTGCTCATCCTGAGTTTCTATGGAATGCACCGCTATGCCATGATTCGCGGCTACTTCAAATTTCGGGGCAACCTTCCTACTACTCCTCCCCAGCTATTCGCCGAACTCCCTCCTGTCACGATCCAACTCCCGCTGTTCAACGAGCGCTTCGTCGTCGAACGCCTGATCGACACGATCGTCAAAATCGACTACCCGAAAGATAAGCTCCAGATTCAGGTCCTCGACGATTCGACCGACGAGACCCATCCGTTCACCGAACGCCTCGTCGCCGAGTACCGCGCCATGGGCCATCCGATTGAATATCACCATCGGACCAATCGTCACGGCTATAAAGCGGGGGCACTCCAGGAAGGCCTAAAATCAGCCACCGGCATCGTCGTCGCTGTCTTTGACGCCGACTTCGTCGTGCCAGCCGACTTTCTGCAACGGACCATTCACTACTTCGCGGACCCGAAGGTGGGCGTCGTGCAGACCCGCTGGACCTACCTCAACCAGAGCGTCAACAAGCTGACCCAAGTACAAACGATGTTGCTCGATGGCCACTTCGTGCTCGAACACGTCGCTCGCGCCGGAGGAGGCCTCTTCTTCAATTTTAACGGCACGGCTGGCATTCTCCGCAAGGAGATGATCGAAGACGCCGGCGGTTGGCAGCACGACACCCTGACCGAAGATTCCGACCTTTCCTACCGCGCACAGCTGAAAGGCTGGCAGTTCGTTTACCTGCCGGACGTCGAATGCCCCAGCGAACTGCCGATTGACATGCACGGCTTTCAAGTCCAGCAGACGCGCTGGTCGAAGGGCCTGACCCAATGCGCCAAAAAGCTTTTGCCGATGATTCTCAAGAGCAATCAACCGTGGCGGATTAAGCTGGAAGCGATCTGCCATTTGACGCCGAACATCAGTTACCCGCTCATGATTTTGATGAGCCTGTTGATGTTGCCGGTGATGATCTGCCGGTTCTACATGGGCTGGATGCAGATGGTCTTCGTCGATCTGCCGCTCATGATCGCCAGTTTCTGGTCGATTTCAGCGTTCTACCTGGTCGCCCAGCGCCAGTTGCACGGCAAGGGTTGGTCGAAGTCAATTCAGTATCTGCCATGGCTGATGATGGCTGGAGTCGCCCTGACCCTGTCCAACGCCAAGGCCGTGATAGAAGCATTGGTTGGCCATCAGACCGCGTTCGCCCGCACCCCAAAGTATGGCATCGGCAAAGTGGCATCGAAAGAGAAGTACAAGAGCAAAATCGGGTCCCTGCCCTATTTCGAACTTCTCGCCGGCACCTATTTCGTGTTCATGATCTGGTACTCGGTGGAGACCTACAACTTCCTGGCGATCCCGTTTCTGTCGCTGTTCGTTGGCGGCTACTTCTGGGCCGCGACAAGCAAGTTCTGGTTTGAATACCAGAATAAGCAGGCGTTTGAAAAGGCCCGTCAGGTTCAACTCGAAGCCGCCCGCTAGAACGGTTCACCAGATTCCGATCAGCTTCCACCAGCCGAAGCCGAACGTGGACCAGATCGCGATATTGACGATCGAGCAGACGAAGCCAACCCGAAACCAGAGGGCCATGGTGCTATAGCCTTGCGCGAAGAACATCGGGCTGGGAGTGGTTCCGTAGTTGGTCAGCCCAGCCGAGAAGTTCGTGAAGCACGCAAAGGCGAACACGACGAGCCCGAGCGGAGCGCCCTTCAGGATCAACAGGGCGAGAAAGGGCGGGTACATCGCCAAGAGATGGGCCGTGATGCTGGCAAGGAAGTAGTGCGCATAGAAGTAGATCAGTAGCGCGGCGACGAACAGCACAACCCAGCCCGAGTCCCCGAACAGTCCGCCAATCGACTGGGCAAACGCTTTGGTCACCCCGCCATCGTTGAGGGCGCGACCGAGGCGGAGCAGACCGCCGTACCAGATGAAGAGGTCCCACGCGGCCGTCTCCGTCTTGACGTCTTCCCAAAGTAACACGCCGGTCAGTAGGAGCGCCGCGCAGCCGAGCAACGCGGTGAGGGTGATATCCATTTTGTGCCAGCCGCTCGTGGCCCAGAGGCCGCAGACGGCGATGAAGATGACGGTGAGAATCCATTCGGCGTTGGACATCGGGCCCATCTTGGTCAACTCGTCTGCCGCGAAGCCCCGGGCTTCGGGCGTGTTCTTGATCTCGGGTGGAGCCATCGCCATCACGACGCGCGGGATGATCAGAAGCGAAAGCGTGCCCGGCACGACGCCGGCTACAAACCAACTCGTCCAAGATACCGGAAAGCCCTGCTGGGCCGCCATCTGAGCCGCCAGCGGATTCGACGCCTGACCGGTCAAAAACATCGCGGCGCTGATACAGATGGACTGGTAGACGGCCAACATCAGATAGGTGCCTAACTTGCCCGCCGTCTCGCCCGGCTTCGAGCCATAGAGCTCGGCGATCGAGCGGACGATCGGCAGAGTCACCCCGCCCGACCTCGCCCCGTTCGAGGGGATGATGGTCGCCAAGGTCACGTCGCTCAGCGCGAGAGCGTAGGTTACCCCGAGCGAAGTGTGGCCGAAGGCCCGGACGAACAACAGCGCGATGCGGCGGGCGAGGCCGGTGTTAAGCAGCGAACGAGAGAGGAAGAACGCGGCCATGACGAGCCAGACGGTCGAGTCGGAGTAGCCTTCGAGGGCGCTTTTGATGGATAGGCCGCCGACGACGGCCGAAGCGGTCACCCCGATCAGCACGAGTGCGCCGCCGGGAATTGGTTGGAGGATCAGGCCGATAACGGTCGTGACGAAGACGGCGAACAGCCGCCAGTCGGTGGGCTTAATGCCGGTTGGAGGCGGCCACAAGTAGGCGATGAGAAGATAGATGGCCAGAAGGGCGAGGATACGAAGGAGCTTTGAGGTCACGAATTGACTAGTGTATCCCGTACGGGCAAGTACGTCAGAATTGCGTCTTGGCTAGGATTTCTCCGAATCATCTCGGGGAACGGCTAGTGTCACACTAAAGGTGTTCAACACGACTGCCCCCCAAATTCGTCGTGCTTTGGGAAGAGAAAACTTCATGCGTGTTTGGAACTTGTTAGTGGCGGCGTGTTCGGGCGTCGTGTTGTGGGCGGTGCCTTCGTATCAGGTGATCGGGCTGGGTAATCTCGGCGGGCCGGCGACGGCTTATGCGATCAACAATAATGGTGTCGTGACGGGCACGAGCGGGACGCCGTTTGGCGGCTACACAGGCTTTGTCTGGAACGGGGGATCGCTGATTGAGCTGAGCGGTTTACCGCTGAGCTTGCAGCACTACGCGGTGGCGATTAACAACTCGGGAACCGTCGTTGGATCAGCGGACGGTGCCAACGGCTACGTGCCGACGCAGTGGAAGAACGGAACAGTTGCCCCAATCGGATCGGGCGAAGGAAACGCGATGGCCATCAACGACGGCGGGTCGGTGGCGGGGACCTTGAACGGGCAGGCGTTTCGGACGGTGGATGGTAGAGCGCAGAGCTTGGGGACCCTGATGGGCGGCAATTGGGCATCCGCGTACGGCATCAACGCGAGCGGCGATGTGGCCGGCTATGGCAACACAGCGACCGGGGCGATGCGGGCGTTCGTATCGGCTAACGGGCAGTTGCAGGAGCTCGGTACGCTCGGCGGAGGCTCCAGCTACGCGATGGCGATTAACAATGCGGGTCAGGTGACCGGCCACTCGACCAACGGGGCGGGCTTCAGCCAGGCGTTTTTTTATCAGGCCGGATTGTTGACCGGGCTGGGAACCCTGGGCGGATCGGCCAGTTACGGCTACGGGATCAACCAGGTGGGTTCGACGGTGGGATACTCGTGGATCAGCGGCAACACGGCCACAGCGGCGTTCCTGTATAAAGACGGGGCGATGAAGAACTTGAACGATCTGATCGGGAGCGGTTCGGGATGGGATTTGCAGGCCGCTTATGGGATCAATGATCTGGGGCAGATTGTCGGCACTGGGATCTTTAATGGGCAGCAGATGGCGGTGCTGTTGAGTCCACTTTCGCCGCCTCAGGTCGTCAACGGGTTCTCGGCTTCGGCGTTGGCAAATACGGAAGCACCCGAGCCAGGGACGATCGGAATGTTAGCTGCCGGCATCGGGCTGATGGCTTTCGGTTGTTGGCGACGCACCAGGGACGTATAATTACGGGCATGATTCTGCATGCTATCGAAAAGTACGGAGCTGCCCTGGGCTCTCTGGACCCGGTTGCGCTGGTCGCGTGCTTTGCCGTGGACGGCGAGTGGACAGAGCCGATTGCGCCTACTGCGAAAGGGCACGAAGCGATTTATGGCCTGTTTGAGGCGATCTCCGCGGGGTTTACCGCCGTGTCGATTACGCCGGAGAAACTC
>JBKJLJ010000835.1:0-3957 GCA_046597015.1 Bryobacteraceae bacterium | reverse complement strand
GATTGATGCTTTAGCCAAGAACTTCACCAAGTACACGCCCGCCGGTGGCACGCAGGAGTTGAAGCAGGCCGTGTGCGACCGCCACAAAGCGGACTACGGCACCGCGTACACCCCGGCTGAATGCGTGATCAGCGTGGGCGGCAAGCACGCGATTTTCGGCATCATGCAGTCCGTGATCAACGCTGGCGATGAGGTCATCATCCCGGTGCCGTACTGGGTGACTTATAAAGACGTCGTCAACTATGCGGGCGGCAAGTGTGTTTTCGTCGAGACCGACGAAGCTCATGGCTTCGACCTGACTGCGGAGATGATCGAGCGGGCAATTACGCCCAAGACGAAGCTCGTGATCATCAACTCGCCGAGCAACCCCAGCGGGGCAGTTCTGCCGCAGGCGGAGTTCGAACGGATATTTGCGGTCACCTCCGCGCGTGGCATTTGGCTAATGACCGATGAGTGCTACTGCCGGTTCCTTTACGACAGCAAGCCGTTTTCGATCGCTTCGGTTCCCGGCGCGAAGGATACCGTGATCGTGGCCGGTTCGCTTTCGAAGACTTACGCGATGACCGGATGGCGGATCGGGTTCGCTCTCGGCCCGAAACCGGTGATCGACGCGATCATGAAGCTGCAGAGCCACTCGACGTCGAACCCCACTTCGATCTGTCAGAAGGCGGCTGTGGAAGCGCTGCGGGGTCCGCAGGAATCGATCGACGTGATGCTCGCGGCTTACAAAGAGCGGCGTCGGTTTGTGATTGACCGCTTGCGGCAGATCCCGGGGGTCTCTCTCGACGAGCCGCAGGGTGCGTTCTACGCCTATCCGGACATCAGCGTGGCCTTCGGTAAGAAAGGCATCAACTCGTCGATGGATTTCTGCGAACGGCTCTTGAGCGAGGCTCATGTGGCCGTGGTTCCGGGCGAAGCGTTTGGGACGAGCAAGCATATTCGGATCTCCTATGCGACGTCAATGCACGAGATCGAACGCGGCTTGGACCGGATTCATAACTTCATCGTTTCCCTTGGATGAAGCCGATCGCGCTGGAGCCGAAGTTTGTCGAGCGAGTGTGGGGAGCCACCTCGCTCGACCCTTTGTTTCCCGCGCCGGATCGGCGAATCGGCGAAGTTTGGCTTTCGTCTAACGATATAGCTACCTCGTGCGATGGGCTGACGTTGGGCGAGTTGACGTTGCGGCCAGAGGTGCTGGGGTCGGCGGTGTCGCCCGCGCCGGGGGGGCGTTTTCCGATTCTCGTGAAGTTTTTGTTCACGACGGAGAAGCTTTCGGTGCAGGTTCACCCCGATGATTTTTACGGGTTGGCGCACGAAGGGCAGCCCGGGAAAACGGAGATGTGGTACGTGTTAGGGGCCGAGGCGGGTGCCGTCATCGCGCAAGGGTTCCAGCGGGAGACGACCGAAGCCGAGTTGCGAGCGGCGCTGGCCGATGGGTCGGTCGAGTCGTTGCTGGAATGGTGGCCGGGGGTGGCCGGGCAAACCTACTTTACGCCGGCACAGACTGTTCATGCCATCGGGGGCGGCCTCGCGATCTGCGAGATCCAGCAGAATTCCGACGTTACTTACCGGCTATGGGATTATGGCCGGCCGCGAGAGCTGCACCTTGAGCCTTCGATCGCGGTAATGGATTGGGGGCGGGCGGCCGGACCGACGGTGCTCTCGGAACCGAACGTAATGCTCGCCAGTTGCGAGTATTTTGCGACGGAACGGCATGTGCTGACCGGGCCGGTGGTTTGGAATTCCGACCCCGAACGGTTTCATCTGCTGATCGTATGCCGGGGCGAGGGGTTGCTCAGTTTCGCCGGAGACGTGTGGGAACTGACGCCCGGGCAGGCTTGGCTGATCCCGGCCGAACTTGGCGGATATTTTATCGATAGCAATTCTTCGGTTGAATTGCTGCGCGTCTACGTGCCTTCGCGGTAGACTGATGGGTGCTCCAGTTATGGCGCAGTAGTATGCGCGCATTGCTTTATTTGTTGATCGGATCGCTGGCCGTATTCGGTGTGGCGTGTAATCAAGGGCCCGCGAAAGCGCCAGTAATTGGCGAAGCGTTTGCAGGTCCGATCACGCTGAATATCCGGCAGGAGATCTCGCTGAAATCGTCGACGGTGGCGACGGTGAAGCACGCGGATCGTCTCGCGATTTTGCAGGTTCGGCGGCGGTTCACGCGGGTGCGCGTGGCGAGTGGAGTGGAAGGTTGGTGCGACGGCGAAAAGCTGTTGACGCCCGAGCAGATGGATAAGCTAAGGGCGACTAACGAGATTGCCGCGAAGCTGCCGGCGCAGGGCGAGGCGATGGTGTATGACGTCTTGAATCTGCACACCGAGCCGAATCGGCAAGCCCCGAGTTTTCACCAGCTGAAGGAAAACGAGAAAGTGGTGATCATCGGTCACCGGCTGGCGCCGCGGATTCGATTTCAAGCGGCGGTGAACAAAGAGATCGCACCGGTTGCCCCGCCGAAGAAGCGAAGCCGGAAAGACAAACAGAAAGAGAAGAGCAAAGACGATGGGATTGAACGGCCGCCGATGCCCACGCCTCCGAAGCCCCCATCGGATTGGCTGGACATTTCGCGCCGGATGTCGCCGGAGGTGGACGAGTCAGCCCCGCCCCGTCCGGTTGTGATCGTGAAGGAATCCCCGAAGGTCGCCGCCGAAGTGGACACGGTGAAGATGGAGGATTGGAGCCTCGTGCGCAGTGTGGAAGGGAGGGCCGGCTGGGCTTTGACGCGGGCGTTGACGATGACGATTCCGGATGACGTGGCGCAGTATGCCGAAGGGCACCGGATCACTTCCTGGTTCCCGCTGGGCGAAGTGAAGAACGAGGAAGGGGTGACGAAAAAGCATTATCTTTGGACGACGATTCCTCGCGGCGGCCATGACTATGAGTTCGACGGCCTGCGCGTGTTCGTCTTTAACGCCCGGCGCAAGCGTTACGAAACGGCGTTTCGGTTACGTGGGGTGAAGGGTTACTATCCCAGCGCCGTCCACCCGGTGGAGGTCACCGCGGCGAAGAAGACGTCAACCGTAACGGGCTTCTCAATTGTCCTCGAAAAGGAGGACGGGAACCTGGAGCGACGGACGTATGCGTTTGAAGGCTATCGGGTTCGGTTGCTTTCGACGGCCCCGTGGGAGCGCCTGGCCGACCCGTTCGACGTAAAGGCGATTCTGATTACGAAGCCGTTCGACCCCAATGTAGGCCGCGAAAAAACGTTTTGGGAGAAGACGAAAGAGAAGATCCCGTTTCTCGGTTCCCGCTAGCGAGCGAGTGCTTCGGCGATCGCTTTTTCGGCCAGCGGGGCCATGCGGGCATAGCCGGCGGCGTTCGGAAGGAAGCCGTCGACGGTGTAGTCTTTCTTCATCGCGCGGCCTTCGACCAGTGCGCCGTAGTAGTCGAGATAAACGGCTCCGACCTTTTTGGAATAGTCTTTTAGCCAGCCATTCAAGCTGATGATTTTGCCGGCGGGCCGGCGGCTGGTCATCTTCGTGAAACAGTCACAGACCGGGGTGACCGAAGCCAGGACGACGCGGATGCCATGGTGCTGAGCCAGTTCGACCATGGACATGAAGTGCTCCGCCATGGTTCCTTCCGTCGAGGGGCCCATGACGCTGGCGAGGTCGTTGGTTCCGGCTTGGATGACGACAACGGCTGGGTTGAGAGCGATGACGTCTTGCCGGAAGCGGACGAGCATTTGTGGCGTGGTTTGCCGAATGATGCCCCGGTTCAAGTACGGTTTCCCGGGGAAGAACTCCGGGCCCCAGTTTTCGGTGATCTCGTCGCCGAGAAAAACAACGCGGCCCGCTTGGGGCCGCAGTTCGGAGTTTTCGCTGCCGTAGCGGGTCAGGCTGCCCCAGTCGACCAGAATGCGGCGGTAGGCTTCGAGGGCCTGGTCGATCTGTTCCGGGGTTGGTGGCTGGGCGGACGCCGGAGCGCCACCCAGGGCCAGGAGCAGCAGAG
>JBKJLJ010000760.1:0-7860 GCA_046597015.1 Bryobacteraceae bacterium | reverse complement strand
GGCGGTCTGAAATCGCCGCCGCTGCTGCGGCACCTAAAAAGCTGCGTCTGCCGATGGCCATAGTCGACGCCAAGCTTATAAGAGTTTGGCGCGCCGATCAAGACCGGTCTGGGGCATTGTCAAGGCAAAGTAGAAATGTCCCCTTTTCGATAGTCTGTAAAAACAGCGCTCAGGTTGGTTCTCGAAGAATAGGCTCTGTTGGATGAAGGGCGAAGAGCTGATTACCCACCTGGGCCTTGCGTATTACGACTAGCGCTCGCGCCACACCACGATACCGGGGAAACGGGTTTCCTTTGGGGTATTCATGAGGACGATGTAACGGCCGTCGTGGGACGCGTAGATAGCCCGGGGATAGTTCACTTCGTAAAAGGGCTGGCCTTCGGCCGCGATGGGGAGCAGATCGTCCAGGGGTTGCCTTCCGAGGTCAGCTTGATGAGCTTCATGCTGCCGCAGCGAACCCCTTCCTCGTTCCCGCCGGCGACCGCGGCTGCGATCGAGAGTTGGGTCCCCGAGCCTGCGGCCATCGACAGATAGCCGAGCGATTGATTGCCGTCGCTCGGCAAATTGACCGGCGTGGCTGAAGCGGGAATTGGCGTGACGAAGCCACAGTGGGAGCGGGTGAAGGAACTCGTGGCGGCGGCGCTGGAGTTGACCGGGGGGGAGCGGGAGGCACTGGTCGCGAGCGAGCCGGACGCGACGGTGCGGGACGAGGTGCGATCTCTGCTGGCGGCCGAGGACGAGACGTTTCTGCCGTTGCCGGGGAGGATGCCGGAAACGATTGGGCCCTATCGGATTGTGCGCGAGTTGGGGCGGGGCGGGATGGGTGCCGTATATCTGGGAGAGCGGACGGGGGTCGATTTTGAGCAGGTGGCAGCAATCAAGCTGATCAAGCGCGGGATGGACACGGAGGCGATTCTGGGCCGGTTCCGCGAGGAGCGGCGGCTGCAGGCGCGGCTGAACCATCCGAACATCGTCCGACTGTTGGATGGCGGGATGACCGAGAGTGGGCTGCCCTATTTCGTGATGGACTTCGTGAAGGGGACGGCCTTGGACGCGTACGCGGCTGCGTTGCCCCTACGGGCTAGATTGGGGCTGTTTTTGACGGTCTGCGACGCGGTGGAGTTTGCCCACCGGAACCTGATTCTGCATCGGGATCTGAAGGCGGCGAACGTGTTGGTGGACGAGGAGGACCACCCGAAGCTGCTCGACTTTGGGATTGCCAAGGCGCTGGACAGCGATACGGGATTTACGCAAGCGGGTTGGCGGGCGTTGACGCTCTGGGTGGCGAGTCCGGAACAGATGGCGGGTGCCCCACTGACGACGGCGTCGGAGGTTTATTCGCTGGGGAAGCTGCTGAGCAAGTTGGTTGGGCCGGTGGTGGACGATCTGCGTTGACCGCGGCCGAGCTGAAAGCGGGTTTGGAGCGGTACTTGGCGGGTGAGCCGGTGCGGGCGCGGGCCGGGGGTGTTTGGTACCGGATGGAGAAGTTTGTCCGGAGACGTGCGAAGAGCGTGGCGGCAGCGGTGATCGTGGCAAGTGTAGTCCTCTTCCTAGGGACGACCGCGATTCGCGAAGGGCGGCGGGCGGAGCGACGATTCCGAGAGGTGCGGCAGATGGCAAACGGTCTGCTGTTCGAGCTGCATGACGCGATTGCCCCGCTGGAAGGGTCAACGGCGGCGCGAGCGCTGGTGGTGGGGAAGGCGATTCGATACCTCCACCAGCTAGCGAGCCAGGCGCAGAACCACACGGAGCTGCAGCGGGAGCTGGCACAGTCCTACTTAAAGCTGGGGCAGGTGCCAGGCTCGTATTTTGAGGCGGACTTGGGCCAAGTGGGCGACGCGCATGCGTGTTTTGCGGAGGCAGTGGGACTGCTGGAAGGGGTGGAGAAGCGGCAGCCGCTGCTGCGGCTGGCGACCACTGAGAATGCGGCGAACCGTCCGGAGGAGGCGTTGCGGCTGTGCGACCGGGCGATCGGGTTGCTCTGGATGCCCCACCCGCGGGCGGAATTGGCGCGGGGTATGGCGAACTTCGGGAAGGCTAAAGCTTATCTGCGGATGAGCAAGGCCGCGGAATCGAAAGCGGCTCGGCAGGAGGCGATCCGGATCTTCAGCGGGCTGGTGGCGAAGGACCCGAAGAACAAAGAAGCCTTTCGGTTGCTGGCGAACTCCTACCGGCGGTTGGCCACGCCGGAGGCGGTTGGGCGGGCGCTGGAGGCCGATGAGAAGCTGGCGGCGTTATCGCCAAACGATGGGGCGGCGAAGCTGGGCGTGGCGAGCGACCACAGCTACCTGGGTGCTCTGGCGATGCGCGAGAAGCAGTTCACGCGGGCCGCCGGGGAGCTAAGACTGGCTCTGACGGTGCTGCGGGAGCATTGTGCGGCGGATGCCAAAGACGTGCGGGCGCGGGAGAGCCTGGTTCATAACCTAAAGCTGGCGGGGCAGACGGAGCAGGCGTTGGGGCACTTGGCCGCGTCGAGGGAGTTGCTGGGCGAGGCTACCGCCATTTCTGCCCGTTAGGTCGAGGGGGATCGATCTGTTCGGGAGGATCGACGCGGTTGGCTCTGACCCATTGGTCGAGTTCGGCTACTAGCTTGGGCTGAGCGGCGGCAATGTCTTTCGACTCTCCGGGGTCGACGGAGAGGTCGTAGAGCTCCCAGGGTTGGGCAACATTGTCGCGAGTGATCTTCCACTTTCCCCGCCGGCAGGCCTGCATACGGACTTTGTATGGCAGGGCGAAGTGGGCCTCGTTCCACTCCCAGTACATGGGGCGATTGCGGGAGAGCTTGCGCTGGCCCGTGATCTCGGGGGCGAAGGAGATGCCGTCGAGGTGGGGCGGGAGAAGCTTTTGGGTGCCCGTGAATTCCGCGACCGTCGGGAGGATGTCCGGGAAGTAGACGGGGAGATCGGAGGTGGTCTTGGCGGGGATCTTGCCGGGGAGTTTGACGAGCAGCGGGATGCGGATACCTCCTTCATACATGCTGGTTTTCTTGCCTCGGAGGCCACCGGCGGAGTCGAGTTCGCCTTCGTAGCGGGAGGCCGCTCCGTTGTCGGAGCTAAAGAAGAGGAGGGTGTTGTCGGAGACGCCCAGCTCGTCGAGCAGGGCGATGGTTTCGCCGACGAAGCGGTCCGCCATGGCGACGAAGGCGGCGTGGATGCGGGTATCGAGGTTCCAGGGTTTATCGCGGTAGAGCAGCCAGGCGGGGTCGTCCGCGGGGATCTCGGGCTTGCCGTGCGGGATGGTCCAGGGGGCGTAGCAGAAGAAGGGTTTGGCGCTGTTAGCGCGGAGCCAGGCCTTCATTTCGTCAAAGATGCGTTGGGCGGAGAAGGTGGTGCCGGGCTTGGTGGCGGGCTTCTTTTCAAACGTCCCGGCGTTGCCGGGGAGGGGGACTTTGCGACCGGTGTCGATGAGGTATTCGGGATAGTAAGACTGGGCGTGGACCTGATGATAGTAGCCGAAGAAGCGGGAGAAGCCGTGCTTTTCGGGGACGCCCGGGGTGTCGAGGTCGGCGATGCCCCACTTGCCGAAGCCGCCGCAGGTGTAGCCGGCCTTTTGCAGCACTTGGGCGAGGGTGACGTCGTCGGCCTGGAGGCTGACGCCTCCGGGGTTGGCGCGGACGGTGGCGTGGCCCATGTGCTTGCCGGTCATCAGGGTGCAGCGGGCGGGGGCGCAGACGGTGCAGCCGGAGTAGGCCGCGGTAAAGCGGACGCCGGCGGCGGCGAGCCGATCGATGTTGGGCGTAGCGATCTGCTGGGAGCCGTAGCAGCCCGTATCGTTCAGGCCGAGATCGTCAAGGATGATGTAGACGACGTTGAGGGGACGGACGGGCGGCGCGGCGGCGGCGAGGAGGGTTGCGTTGAAGGTGCGGCGGGAGAGGGGCATGGTGACCTATTTCTGGAAGGCGGGGTTGTACTTGCCGGACTCGGCGAAGCCGCCGAGGTTCTTCTTCATGGGGGAGTAACGGGGATAACTTTCCCAGATGTCGCCGTTGCCGAGGAGGCGCGGGTCGCCGTGAGCGGTGAGCGCCTTTTCCAGGGTTAGGCGGAGGCCCTTGCGGCGCTTTTCGTGGGCGGGGTTGGCGGCCAGATTGTGGAGGCACGCAGGATCGGCGGCGACGTCATAGAGCTGTTCGGCGGGGAAGCGGCCGAAGCTGCGGGCGAAGAGGGGATGGTCGGGATGGGCCATCATCCAGGTTTTGGTGGGACCGTTGTCGATGTCGGCGTAGCGGCCGATGGGGTCGCCGGCGGGCCAGCGGTCTGGCTTCATGTTCCAGATGTAGAGGAAGTTCCCTTCGCGGAGGGCGCGGGCGGGGTAGCCGAGATTGTCGGAGCGGGCATGGGAGTGGCGCTCGCGGCCGGAGAAGAGGCGAGGGCGGAGACGGGGTTCGACAAGGCCTTGGCGGTTCGACCGGAGGATGGGCAGGAGGCTGCGGCCTACCATGTTGGCGGGGACGGGGAGGCCGGCGGCTTCGAGGAAGGTGGGGGCGAAATCAGCGAAGCTGACGAGGTCGTCGACGGCGCGGCCGCCTTTGGCCTGGGCGGGGTACATGACGGCGAGAGGGAGATGGATGCCGGGGTCGAACATGGTGGCCTTGGAACCGGGGAAGGACATGCCGTTGTCGGCAGTGACGACCACGAGGGTGTTATCCACCTCGCCGGCCTTGGCGAGGGCGTCGAGCATGCGGGAGACGTGGGTATCGAAGTGGTCGATCTCGTGGTGGTAATCGAGGAGGTCGGAGCGGACTTCGGGAACGTCGGGGAGGAAGCCGGGGACTTCGACATCGGCGAGCGACTTGCCGGCGCGGAGGCCAGCGCCGGGGTCGTAGCCGCGATGGGGTTCGTGGCAGCCGAACCAGAAGCAGAAGGGCTGCTTACCGGGCCGGGCGGCGAGGAAGCGGCTGAAGTTGGCGGCGTAGTCGTCGGCGTGGATGCCGGGGTCGGGAGGGGTGAGTTTGACTTGGTCGAAGGCGGGGCCGGCGGGGTTGTGGGGCCAGCCATCGCCTTCGAAGTTGCAGGGTCCGGCGCCTTTGCCGGTGAGGCCGACGAAGTACCCGGCTTTGGCGAGGAGGTCCGGGTAGACGGTGTGGCGGCGGGGGAAGCCGCTGGCATGGGTGCCGGCTTCGGCGAGTTGCCAGGGGAAGCGTCCGGTGAGGATGCCGGCGCGGGAGGGGGCGCAGCCGGGGGAGAGGGAATAGGCGTTGCGGAAGAGGACGCCGGCTTGGGCGACGCGACTGAAGCCGGGGAGGGCGGTGGGGGCGTACGACTGATCGTCCGAGATGCAGAAGAGGATGTTGGGCCGGGGGGCGAGGAGGAGGCTGGCCAGCAGGGCTCGGCGGGTGAGGGGCATTCTAGGATTCTATTGCAGTAACGGGGCGGCTGGGTTCCTTTTCCGCTCTAGTCCCTCTATTGGCAGCCTCTGTCTCTGGGTTCGCTTTTCTACGCTGCCAGCGGGATTGGCCCCGAGGTTAGAATTTTGAGCAGGCTTTCGACGTTGCAATTCGGCGCGATTTCAGCCATAAGTTCCTCGTTTAAAAGCACTTCCGCGACCCAGTGGGGAAGGACATAGCTGGGTTCGTTTTTTGCCCGCTCGGCGGGGACGATGATTTCCGCTACAACTTCCGGCGGCGGCAACGGATCGGCAGCAAGGTTGGCATCAGCCTCATTATTGATCGGTTCCGGAGGTGCCACCGGGAAATTTCGACCGAGTTGTGTGTGGACCTTCAGATCGTTCGCGTAGGCTGCCTTCGCAGGTGCTTTTGATATAGCCGGAGGTAGGCCTGCCAGCAATCGGTGGATAGCAGGGCGATGCATTCGGGCAGTTCCTCTTTGTGGAGTTGCAGATCCGGGCTTGCGGTTGTTCTGTCATGATGGCTCCCTTTTCCTTCGTGAAGCGATGCGAGCTACTTCGGTTCCAGAGTATCTTGAGGAATCCGACGAACCAGATGGACGAAGCTTCATCGAAATCGATAAGCCCCTATTTATGATGCACTTCGGGAGGGCATCTTTATTTTTTAACCTTGTGATTCCGTTCCCAAGGAGCGGGATGTATCCCCGAGCCATCTAATTAAGTAGAGGATTGATCTGATGGCGTTGACTAGTAATTACGCAAAACTGGAGCCCCCGCGCTCCGAGATCGATGCGCTTGCAGGCCCGGCTATTCTTGAATTTGGAACGCCGTGGTGCGGGCATTGCAACGCAGCTCAGCCGCTATTGGCGTCTGCCTTGGCGGATCAGCCGCTGGTAACCCATGTCAAGATTGAGGACGGCAAGGGGCGACCTTTGGGACGTTCCTTCCGGGTGAAGCTTTGGCCGACGCTGATCTTTCTGAGGAACTCGCGCACAACGGACTCGCTCCGGCACGGCAGAATGGGCGAGATCCTCGCCCTTTGGTGCCGCGCCGGAGCGGCCTGTGCGCTTTTGCGGGACGGCAAGGGGATCGCGCGGTTGGTCCGCCCGGTGGATGGGGCCTCAGTTAGAGAGGCTGTCGCGCAGATCGGCTGAAAACTTCGCGTCGAGTTTCCGGGACTCGACTCGATAGCTATCCAAGAAGCCGTGGGGGGACGATTGGATGTCTGCGGACAACTTCGAAAAGGAAGGGCCCACTTTGTGAGCCCGGAAGGAGAATCATGGAGGTTGCCCGATTCGCTCTACCATTTTCTAGTTGAGCTGATGTCAGCGCTTTTTTCGGATCCCCCAGAATGGGATACAGTGTCCCCCAGAGGAACGTCGCCATGAATCGCAGGAAGTTCGCCGGCACCATCGCCGCCGCCAGCGCCGCTCAAGCCAGTTCGCCCACCCGGTCCACCCCCCTCGTCCCCACCTATTGGGGCCCCGAGTTCTACGACGAGCAGGAGCGCCAGCAGCTCGCCGACGTCCTCAGTACCGGCCGGCCGTTCCGCTACTATGGCCCCGGCACCCAGGCCCCAGTGAAAGTAGCCACGTTTGAAAAGGAGCTCTCCGCCCGCATTCAGACGAAATTCGCTCTCGCCGTCACCTCGGGCACGGCCGCTTTAGAAGTCGCCATGGCGGCGCTCCAGATTGGCCCAGGCGACGAAGTCATCGTCCCCGCCTGGACCTGGCACTCCTCCGCTACCGCCGTCATCCGCGCCGGCGCACTCCCCGTCTTCGCTGAAATCGACGAGTCCTTCAACCTTGACCCTACCCGGATCGAGCCTCTCCTCACCAAGCAGACCAAGCTCCTGATGGCCGTCCATCTCCAAGGCTGCCCCGCCGACATGGACCCCATCCTGGCCCTCGCCCGCCAGCATGGACTCAAAGTACTCGAGGACTGCGCCCAGGCCGCCGGAGCCAGTTACAAGGGAAAGCCCTTGGGCTCGTTCAGCGACATCGCCATTTTCAGCCATCAGATCAACAAGACGATCAGCGCGGGGGAGGGAGGTTCCCTCGTAACCAACGATCCCGTCCTTTACGAGCGCGCGGTCCGCTTTCACGATCTCGGCGGCCTCCGCCCGATCCACGCCGGCTTGCTAGGCCAACCAGCCGTAGCCCCCTTTGCCGGAGCCAACTACCGGATGAACGAGTTCACTGGGGGCGTCATGCTGGCCCAACTCCGGAAGCTCGACCGCATCGTCGACTCGATCCGCGCCAATGCCAAACGCGTGTACGAGGGCGTGGCCGACCTCCCGGGGATCCGCTTCCGCCACCGTCCAGACCCCGCCGGCGAACTCGGATCGGCCGTCTTCCTGGCCTTTCCCGACAAAGCGAAGCGAGATCAATTCATCGCGGGGATGAAGGCCGAGAACATCCCCGTCGCGCCCCCTTCCGGTTCGGTCGTGCTCCCGGTGTTTCCTTATATCGTCAACAAGCTCACCGCCCACCCCGCCTGGCCCACTTGGACGAGCCC
>JBKJLJ010000703.1:0-5118 GCA_046597015.1 Bryobacteraceae bacterium | reverse complement strand
CCCACGGCCACACCCGCATGGAACACATCTGCATCCAACGATACGCCGGCCCGCGCCCCCACCAATACGTCTTCATCTCGGAAGGCCAGGTCCAATCCCTAATCGAAGCCGCCACCGCCCTCCGCCGCGATCGCGAATCCTTCTACAACACCGATCCCATCGTCGCCCAAGCCCGCGCCGCCTCACAGTGATACATTCATGGAACCCATGCTCCTCCGCCGCCAATTCCTCCAACTCGCCGCCTCCGCCGCCGTGCATGCCGATGATGCCCCTCCCAAAAAACCCAACATCCTCCTCATCCTCGCCGATGACCTCGGCTTCTCCGACCTCGGCTGCTACGGCTCCGAAATCCCCACCCCCCTCCTCGACTCCCTCGCCACTGCCGGCCTCCGCTTCACCCAAATGTACTCCACCGCCCGCTGCTGGCCCTCCCGAAGTTGCCTCATGACCGGCTACTACCCCCAGCAAATCGGCCGCGACAAAGCCACCGACCCCTTCCCCACCTGGGCCCGCTATACCTCTCAATACCTCCGCCTCGCGAACTACCGCACTTATCACTCCGGTAAGTGGCACGTCTCCGGCAAACTTCCCATCGCCGACGCCGAATTCCACCGGTCCTATAACATCGAAGATCACGATCGCTTCTTCGCCCCCAAACGCCACCGCCTCGACGATAAACTCCTCCCCCCCGTCGAACCCAACACCAACTTCTATCTCGCCACCCATATCGCCGACCGCGCCCTCTCCTTCCTCGATCAACACGCCGCCGAACACAAAGCCGACCCCTTCTTCCTCTATCTCTGCTTCACCTCCCCCCACTTCCCGCTCCACCCTCCCCCCCCCCACATCGCCGCCCAAAAAGGCCGCTACGACGAAGGCTGGGACGTCATCCGCCAACGCCGCTGGCAGCGCCAAACCAAAATGGGCCTGATCAACTGCCCCCTCCCTCCCCTTACCCCCGACATCATCCCCTCCTGGAACCTCGAAGAGGCCAAACTCAAGGAACAAATCGGACCTGGCGAAGTCGCCCGCGCCCTCCCCTGGACCCAACTCAACCCAGTCGAACAGAGCTTCCAAGCCCAGAAAATGGAGGTCCATGCCGCCATGATCGCCCGCATGGACATCGAAATCGCCCGCGTTGTCGACCGCCTCAAAGCCCTCAAGGAACTGGATAACACCGTCATCCTCTTCGCCTCCGACAACGGGGCTTCCGCCGAACAGATCATCCGCGGCGATAAGCACGATCGCTCTGCCCCGCCCGGCTCCGCCGCCACCTATCTCTGCCTTGGACCTGGCTGGTCGACCGCCGCCAACACTCCCCTAAAGCTCCACAAACACTGGAACCACGAAGGCGGCATCAGCTCTCCCTTCATCGTCCATTGGCCCGCCGGCATCAAGGACAAAGGCAAACTCCGCCACGCCCCCGCTCACTTCATCGATATCGTGCCCACCCTACTCGCCCTCTCCGGCGCGCAACCCGTCATGAGGCATAACGGCCTCACGCCCCCGCCCTTCCCCGGCCTCAACCTCCTCCCTGTCTTCCAGAAGGACGTCCCCCTCAAACGGGACTTCATCTACTTCCACCACATGACCAACCGCGGCCTGCGCTCCGGAAACTGGAAGCTCTCCTCTGCCGGGCCCGATGGCGAATGGGAACTCTACGACCTCAGTGAAGATCGCGGCGAAATCAAAAACCTCGCCAAAACACTTCCCGGCAAAGTCAAACAACTCTCAACCCTCTGGGACCAGGCCGACGCCCAGTTCGCTCGCGACCACCAAGCCGGGGTAAAAAAGTAATGTCCTTCTCCCTCCTCACCGCCTGCCCTGAATGCGCGACCTCCAACCGCATCCCCGCCGCCCATCTCTCCCATCGCGGCCGTTGTGGCAAGTGTAAAGCCCTCCTCCCCGCCCTCTCGAAAGCCCTCCCCGTCGACGCCGCCGCCTTCGCCGAAATCATCCAGAAGTCTCCCGTCCCCGTCCTCGTCGACTTCTGGGCCGCCTGGTGCGGACCCTGCAAAATGGCCGCCCCGGAACTGGAACTACTTGCCAAAGAGATGGCCGGCCATGCACTAATCCTCAAGGTCGACACCGAGGCCGAACCCGCCCTCGCCGCCCAGTTTCATATCCAATCCATCCCTAACTTCCATGTTTTTTTCCGCGGCAACGTCATTCATCAACAGGCTGGCTTAGTCCCCCGCGCCGTAATGAAAAGCTGGCTTACGAAGCCCGGCGATTCGTAGCCCCCTAAAAAACGTCAGCAACTGTTGCTCCTTGATGAAAGGTGTGTAGAATACACGCATGCTACTATCTACAGGATTCCTGCTGGGCTTGTTTTTGTGGTTCCTCGTCCGCTTTGTGCTGACGGGGATTTACACGGTGGACCAAAACGAACGTGCCGTGAAAACGGTGTTCGGGAGGGCGCAGCGGATTCCCGGGGACGGGACTACGCTGGAGGATCCGATCGCGGAGTTTCTGCGGCCGGATGAGCGGGAAAGATATCGATATCCGCTCGTGAGAGTAATTCCGCCCGGGGGACCTTACTTTAAGTTTCCTTGGGAAAAGATCCACAAGGTCTCGATTGCAACGAGCACGTTGAACATGGCGCTGGACCTCGAAGACCCCACCGCCAACCAAGGCGGGGCGATGCTGGAGGCCGTTACTAAAGACCAGCTCAATACGGGTCTAACCGGGCAGATCCGGTTTCGAACGAGCGAAGCCAACCTGTACGCCTATGTGTTTGCGATCAAGAAACCCATGGTGCATGTGATGGCTTACTTCGTCTCCGTGCTGCGGCAGAAGATTGCGAACTTTCAAGCCAAGCAGCACGGCAACGACGTGGCGGATGTTTCGATCAATGACCTGCGAAAAAACCTGCGGGACCTGAACGACTACATGGATCAGGAGTGCGTGTCCACAGCGGCGCGGTATGGAGTGGTGTTGGATGCCTCCCTGATTACCGGAATTGATCCACCGCACGAGGTGGAGTCGGCCCTGGCGGCGATCAACACCGCCTATAACCAGGTATCGAGCGATGTAAGTTTGGCTCATGCCAGCGCGGACCAGAAGATTGTGTTGTCGCGGAAGTCGGTCGAAATCGAGACGCTGCGGGCGCAAGCGGAACTGGAGCCGTTGCGACTGCTGGCCGTTGAGTTGGGGAACTTACAAAGGCAGGGACCAAACCTGCTGAAGGCTTACTTGCGGAATGTGAAGTTGGCGTTACCGGGGAAGGCCAAGCAGATTTTCCTGGAGGTGAAACGATGAGCGACGTAATTTGGATGGCGCTGGTGATAGTGGTCGGCTTGTTCTTCGCCGAGCGAGTTGGGCTGTTGATTTGCCGCTTGTTTGGGCTGTACGCGATTGTCCAGGAGCGAACCTGTAAGGTATATGTGCTGTTCGGAAAAGTGATCGGGATTCTGACGGAACCGGGGTGGTATTTTCTGCCCAGTCAGATTGGCCCAGCGGCGCTCATCGTGCATTTCCTCGGCAAATGTTATGACGTGGACTTGCGATTGGACCAGGAGTATCTGCGTAGCCAGACCGTCAACTCGGAAGAAGGCGCGCCGATGGGGATTGGCATCTGGTACGAGATGCAGATCAGCGATCCGGTCTCTTACCTGTTCAAGAATACGGACCCGCGCGGGTCGCTCCGGGCGAATGTAAGCAATGCGACCGTGCGTTGTTTAAGCAATATGCCGTTGAATGCAATGCTCGGAACGCGGCATGAGATGAGCAAGACGGTCCGGGCGGAGGTATCGGCCAAGTCGGAGGTCTGGGGGTATACGCTCGGCTCGGTGTACATCCGAAAGGTTCACTTCCGGGACGTCGGGATGATCCGGCAGATTGAGGAGAAGGTCGTCAATCGCCTGCGGCAGGTGACCTCGGCGATCCGGCAGGATGGGGCGAACCAGGTGAGCATCATCACGAGTTCGGCCGAGCGGGAGGCAGCGGTGGAGTTGGCCAAAGCCGCGGTGATCCGGCCCAATAGGATTGGCCAGACCCTGCGGGAAATCTCCGGCGATCCAGCGGTGGCTGATGCCTTGTTTGAGATTCTCGAGACGCAGAAGATCCTCGAGAACAAGGGGGCTCTGACGTTGTTCTATGAGGGCGCTGAGCGGCGTGTGCTGACCGAGTTGTTGGCCGCACAGCACCCGGGTGGAGGAGTGGCCGGGCCGCCGCCTATTTGAGATCGGCGAGAGAGTCCAGGCGGCCTGTCGAGTCCCCGAACCGATCCACGGGGACTCCCGCCATTTCGAGAGCGGAAAAATGGAGGTTGGTCACCGGGGTGTTGCGGGCGTATCGGATGTGGCGGCCCCCTTTGAAGTGGCGCTGGCTGCCAGCCAGAAGCGTGGGAAGGTTATTGTGGTCGTGGGCGTTGGGGTCGCCGAGGCCGGCTCCGTAGATGGCAATCGTGTTGTCTAGAAGCGTCCCTTCCCCGTCCGGGGTGGCGCGGAGTTTGTCGAGGAAATAGGCGAACTGCTCGACGTGGAACGCGTTGATTTTGGCAACTTTCTCAATCAGCTCAGGGTCCCCGCGGTGGTGGGTGCAGGAGTGATGCGCTTCGGGCACTCCCGCTTCGGGATAGGTCCGCAGACCGCCTTCCCGGGCGAGCATGAAAGTGATCATGCGAGTAGAGCCGGTGGCGAAGGCAAGCGCCGAGAGATCGAAAAGCAGGCGCGCGTGCTCCCGGTAACTGGTGGGGATGCCGGCTGGCGCGGCTCCGGCAGAGGCCGGGAGGGGCGACGCCTTCGCCATCCGGGTTTCAACTTCGCGAATGGCGGTGAAGTATTCATCGAGCTTCCGGCGGTCCGTGGGGCCGAGGTTGCGGGAGAGGCGGGCGGTCTCTCTGCGGGTAAGGTCGAGGACGCTTTGACGGGAAGCGCGTTGAGAGGGGCTGAGGCTCGAGTCGCCGAAGAGCCGATCGAAGACGGTGCGAGGGTTCATCTCCGGAGGGACGGGTTGGGAGTCGGACTTCCAGGAGATGCTTTGGTAGACGCAGCTGTAGCTATCACAGGACCCAACTTGGCGGCTGTCTTCGCAGGTAAGTTCAAGCGAGGGAAAGCGCGTGGATTTCGCGAAGTGCTGCGCGGCGATTTGATCCATCGAGACACCGCAGTGGAT
>JBKJLJ010000593.1:0-4166 GCA_046597015.1 Bryobacteraceae bacterium | reverse complement strand
CGAGAGGTCTTCGAGTCGCATAACGCGGGGGCCTAGCTGCCGTAGGGGGAGACTCGGAGCTGGTTGACGACTTTTTTCGCGCCTTTCACTTTTAGCGTCAGCTTTTCCGCTTTGGCTTTGGCTTGGTCAGTGCGGACGATGCCTTTGAGGGTGACGATTCCGTCCTTGACCTCGACTTCGAGGGCACCACCTTTGACGTCGGGGTCTCCGGCGAGGCGGCGGCGGGTGGCGTCGTAGATGAGGTTGTCGGACTTCTCGTCTGTATACACGGCGGCTAGTAAGGGGCCGACGATCGAGATCCCGAGGCCTAGGATTGCAATTAGTAATTTATTCATCACGCTCTCCGGTCATCACTCTCCAATCTAGCTCATTCAGGAACTCGGGCTGGGTGCGCCAGTCGGGCCGCACTTTGACGAAGAGTTCGAGAAAGATTTTGGTGTTGAAGAACTGCTCCATTTCGAGGCGGGCGGCGGTGCCGACTTTCTTCAGCATGGCACCTTTTTCGCCGATGACGATGGTCTTCTGACCCTGGCGTTCGACGTAGATGGTGGCGCTGATGCGGGTTAGCGTTGGCTTCTCCTCCCAAGTTTCGACGAGGACGGCGACGGCGTGGGGCACTTCCTGGTGGGTTTCCGAGAGGATCTTTTCGCGGATCATCTCGGCGGCCAGAAAGCGGGAGGGCATCTGGGTGATGTGGTCGTCGGGGTAGATCTTTGGAGCGCGGGGGAGGAGCTTGATGATCTCGTCGCGGACACCTTCGACGCCGTCGCCGGAGTGGGCGCAGATGGGTAGGTAGGCGGCGAAGTTGTGTTTGGCGGGGAACTGTTCGAGGAGGGCGAGGATTTGGGTTTTGTCGTTGACGAGATCGATTTTGTTGAGGACGAGGATGGCGGGAGCGCGGGATTTTTTGACGAGATCGAGGGCTCCTTCGACCTGGGTGGAGATGACGCGTTGGGCGTCGTGGACGAAGACGAGGACGTCGATGGAGTCGAGGGAGGCGCGGACGGAGCGCATCATCTTCTGGTTATAGGGGGTGTCTGATTTGTGGATTCCAGGGGTATCGACAAAGACGATTTGGGCGGTGGGGGTGGTGAGGACCCCGTCGAGCGCGGTCCGCGTGGTTTGCGGCTTGGAGCTAACGATCGCGAGTTTTTCGCCAACTAAGGCGTTCAAGAGCGTGGATTTACCGGCGTTGGGCAGTCCAATGATGGACGCGGTTCCGGCGCGAAATGCTAAGCGCCTAGGCATTCAATTCTTCTTCGAACTCCTCTTTCATGCGGGAGACACGGACGCGATCTACGCGCCGGTCATTGGCGGCCAATACTTCCAGTCGGATGCCGTCACGTTCGACGCTTTCGCCGACGCGGGGGACGCGGCCGAGCCATTCGGCGACGAGTCCACCGACGGTGGTGGATTCGAACTCTTCGTCGGGCCGGTATTCGAGGAGGCCGTTGAGGTGGTCCACATCGAAGGATCCGGAGACGATCCAAGCGCCTTCGCCGTCGGGGGCGAGGTCGTGGGTCGGTTCATGTTCATCGCGAATTTCGCCGAAAATTTCTTCGACTAAATCTTCCATAGTCGAGAGGCCGGCGGTATTGCCGTACTCATCGATGACGACGGCGATGTGGGCGCCATCGTGCTGCATTTCGCGCAGTAGGTCGGTGACTTTTTTCGATTCGGGGACTTTGCGGATGGGGCGCATGAGTTCCCAGACGTGGGCGGACTGATGCTTTTCATCCTGCATAAACATGTCGCGGACGTGGATGAAGCCGACGACATCGTCTATGGAGCCGTCGAAGACGGGGATACGGGAGTACTGTTCATTGATGACGAGTTGGCGGAGTTCGTTGGCGGTGGCGCCCTTTTCGATGCCGACCATGCGGGGGCGGGGGGTCATCACTTCTTTGACGGTTTTGTCGCCGAACTCGACGACGCTTTGGATGAGTTTGCGATCCTCTTCCTCGATTAAACCTTCTTCTTTGCCCGCGGTGATGAGGGCTTCGATTTGTTCTTCCTGCTCGTCGGGTTGTTCGGCGGCGGCACCGAGTTCGGTGAGGGCTTGGAGGAAGCGGAGGACGGCGATGATGGGGGCGGCGACCCAGATGAGCACCTTGACGAGGGGGAGGAAGGCGATGAGCCAGTGGGCGGAGGTTTTGCGGTAGAGGAGTTGGGGAATGATTTGGGAGCAGAGGAGGACGGCTGTGCAGGCGGCGATGCCGGCTTCGGCGAGGCCGTTCCAGAAGTCTTTGTGGCCCATGCCCATGAAGGCCATGGCGAAGACGCCGAGGAGGGCGGTGAGGGATTGCTTGATGAGGGAGAACGTGAGCGCGCCGGTTTCGAGTTTGAGGCCGAGGCGGTCTTCAAACACCTCTTTGAAGTGATTGAGGGCGGCTGATTCGCGGGAGCGGAGACGGAGCGATTCGAGATAGAGCAGTTGAACGAAGCTGCTGAGGACGACGAGGCCTGCGAGGACAGCGAGAGTGACGAAAAAAGCTATGCTCACTTTTGGGTAGTCCGTTCAATGAGACCCGCGGGGAGACCGAGGGATTTTCGCCATTTCGATTCGAGGCGGCGCATGGCTCCGCGATCGCCTTCGTGGTCGTGGCCCAGGAGATGGAGGAGGCCGTGGAGGATTAGGACTTCGACTTCCGTCGAGACGTCGTGGCCGAGGGCGGTACTTTGTTCGAGGGCGCGGTCAGCAGAGATGGCCATTTCGCCGAGTTCGGATTCGCCGGGGAAGCTGAGCACGTCGGTGGGGTAGTCGTGCTGGAGGAAGGCGAGATTGAGCCGTTGGAGTTCCCGATCGTTGGCGATGAGAACCGTGAAGGGCTGGCCGGAAGCGACTTCGGCAGTGAGCCGGGCAACAAAAGAGCGGAGGCGGGGCTTGTCGAGCGAGATAGACCGCTTGACGCCCTGGAATAAAATGCTGCTGGTACTACTGCCGTCAGATGACATATGAAGTGAAGAAGGCTAAACGGGGGGAATCGTTTCCGCGGCTTCAGCGGCGGAGGCCGCTTCGGTGAGCCGGAGAGCGAGTTGGCGGCCGATGCCGCTGGCTTCGTGGTGGCGTTCGTACGCTTTTACGATGCGTTGGACGAGACTGTGGCGGACGACGTCGCGTTCGTCGAAGCTGACGAAACTGATGCCGGAGACGCCTTTGAGGATTTCGAGAGCTTCGATGAGGCCACAACGACGGCCGGGGGGGAGGTCGATTTGGGTGGCATCGCCGGTGACGACCATTTTCGAGTTGAAGCCTTGGCGGGTAAGCACCATTTTCATCTGCTCAGGGGTGCAGTTTTGCGCTTCGTCGAGGATGATGAAGGCGTCGTTGAGGGTTCGGCCCCGCATGAAGGCGAGGGGCGCCACTTCGATGACGCCGCGTTCGATAAACTTTTCCACCTTTTCGGCTTCGAGCATATCGTATATCGCGTCGTAGAGGGGGCGGAGGTAGGGGTCGACTTTTTCTTTCAGGGTGCCGGGGAGGAAGCCGAGTTTCTCGCCGGCTTCGACGGCGGGGCGAGTCAAAATGATACGGGAGACGCGCTTGGTGATGAGGGCGGAGACGGCCATGGCGACGGCAAGATAGGTCTTACCGGTGCCGGCGGGGCCGATGCCGAAGACGAGGTCGTTCCGCTCGATCGCTTCGAGATAACGCCGCTGGTTAATCGTCTTCGGAGCGAGAACTTTCTTGCCAAAGTTTCGCTGGCGGCCGCTGGCGACGAGAGCTCGTAACGAAACGGTGCCATCTCCAGTGACGACGCGAAGGTAACTGGTGAGGTCTTCGGGGCCAAAGGAATGACCTTCGCGCAGGAGGTCTGAGTAGTCACTCAGAATTTGACCGCAGCGCTCGACCCCGGAGGGATCCCCTTCGATTTCAAGGGAATCGCTCAACAAGCGGGTGCGGATCTTCAATTCAGCTTCTAATAGCTGAATATTCTCATCTCGAGTTCCGTAGAGGGATTCGATGCCTCTATACAGTGGCACGCTTAGTTTCATGCGCGGGAGAACGACATCTCCTTCAGTATAACTAACTCAGAAGCGTGGCGGTCCCGTAGCGGCCTTGGTGTTTGGTGAGGCGGTCGCGGAGTTCGCGGCGAGCGCGGAGCAAGCGGGACTTAGCGGCGGCTTCGGAGATGTCGAGTTTGAGGGCGACTTCGGTGAGGGGC
>JBKJLJ010000561.1:0-3827 GCA_046597015.1 Bryobacteraceae bacterium | reverse complement strand
AGGAAACATGAGGACTTACGAAGAACTCTTTATCGTCAACGCCAACGCGACCGAAGAAGAACAGGACGCGATTGTCGAGATGCTCCGCGGTGTTATCACCACCGGCGGCGGAAATCTCGACAAGGTGGAAAAGTGGGGTATACGCAAGCTGGCCTACCGGGTAAACCGGCAGACCGAAGGCGTCTACATTCTGCTCGAATTCTCAACCGATAGCTCCGAGACGGCAAAAGAAGTCGAACGCCGTATGCGTGTGACCGATGCCGTTATCAAGTTCATCACCGTGCGGATGGATGAGAGAATGCGTCGCGTCGAAAAGCGGAAGAAGCGTCGTGAGAAACGCGCCGCGCGGAAGCCGCAAATCGCTGCCCCGCTCGCGCCAGCCGCTCCGGGCGTTCGCCCTGAGATGCCAGGTGCTCCCGATATGCCGATGCCCGCCGCGCCGCTCCCGTTAGAGGAAGCGCCGGTAACTGCCGAAGCCGCCGTTGAACCGGCAGCTGAGAACTAACGAGTAGGAGAATACGACTATGGCAGAAACCAAGAGTGGAGGCCGCCCGATTGCGGCCAGCCAGCGTCCGACCGGTGGCGACAAAGCCCTGGCCGGCAATAAGAAGCAGTTTTTCCGCCGGAAGAAGGTATGCCGGTTCTGCGTCGAGAAGATCGACCACATCGACTACAAAGATGTGAAGTTGCTCTCGGCCTTTATCTCCGAACGGGGCAAAATCACGCCGCGCCGGATTTCCGGTGTGTGCTGCGTGCATCAGCGTTTGCTTGCCATGGCGATCAAACAGAGCCGCAACATCGCCCTGCTGCCGTTCACGACGTCGCTATAACCCGAGGAGAATCCCCACATGGAAGTCATTTTAAGAGAGGATATCGAAAAGCTCGGCACGCGCGGTCAACTAGTGAACGTCGCCCCGGGCTTCGCCCGCAACTTTCTGTTGCCCAAACGGCTCGCCGTGCCGGCTACGGAATCGAACAAGAAGATTGTGGAACAAGAGCGTCAAGCGGGTTTGCGGCGGGAAGCCGTTGAAGCCGGTGCCGCGCAAGAACTGGCCAAACTGCTCGAGCCGACGGTGATCGAGATCAGCATGAAGGCCGGCGAAAACGACCACCTGTTTGGTTCGGTGACCTTGAAAGACATCGCCGACCAACTCGAGGCCAAGGGCTTCCACATCGACCGCAAGAAGATCGTACTCCCCGAGGCCATCAAGACCCTGGGCGAGTTCCAGGTTCCGGTGAAACTGCACAAACAGGTCACCACGAACGTGAAAGTTATCGTCAAGCGGGAAGAGTAGTTTCGTTCGCAGTCGTTAACTGAAAAGATGGCCCGGAGACAGATGCTTGACTCCGGGCCATCTTCATTAGGAGGATAATCCCATGGGCTATTTCGATCTAACCGGCCACACGGCAATCATTACCGGGGCGGCTTCTGGAATCGGCGCAGCGATTGCGCGGCGTTTGGCGAAGGCGGGAGCGACCGTCGTGATCGCCGATATCAACGGAGCGGCGGCGGCAGAAGTGGCGGCCACCATTTCGGGAGCGCTGTCCGTCCAGATGGACGTGACGAATACGGAGTCGGTGCAGTCGGCCGTCGACGGCGTGATCGCCAAGACGGGCCAGGTGCACATCCTCGTGAACAACGCCGGGATCGGCGGGAAGGCTGCTCCGCTGTGGGAGCAGGACATCGACGACTGGCACAAATGCATCGCTATCAACATGGACGGCGTTTGGAATGGCTGTAAGGCCGTCATGTCGCACATGCGGGCAAACAGGTACGGTCGGATCGTCAATATCGCCTCAATTGCCGGCAAAGAGGGCAACCCCAATATGTCCGCCTACTCTGCTACCAAAGCGGCGGTGATCGGGTTTACGAAGTCGATTGCGAAAGAAGTGGCGACCGACGGCGTTTGCGTGAACGCGGTGAGCCCGGCCGTGGTGCGGACTCCGATTCTGGAACAGCTCACGCCGCAGCAAGTGGCCTACATGACCGAGAAGATCCCGATGCGCCGGACGGGTGAGCCCGAGGAAATTGCCGCGGTCGTACATTTCCTGTCGAGCCCGGATTGCAGCTTTGTCACTGCCCAAACCTACGACGCCTCGGGCGGGCGCGCAACCTACTAACTCCATTCGGAATACCATGTTACTTTTGCCTTCTCAATACGCTGCCGCGCCGCTGCGCGATCTTCTGCACGAAGCAGGACGGGGCCGCATCGCGACCGACCACGCGTTCGTCAAAGCGATCTTAGATCGAGGGCCATCGGTGGCCGAAGAAGTGGCCGCCTACGCTCTCGAACAGCCGGAGGAAGACCGGGTGGATCTGACTGTGGACCTGTTCCACATTTTGCGGGCTCTTCGGCATCCGGCGGCAATCCCGTTTTTCATCGATCTGTTGCACCAGGACGACGGCGAAGCGCCGGACCACATCTACGAAGCGCTCGGGGAGCTCGGTGAGGCGGCGGTGGAGCCGTTGCTGGCTTTGCGCGAGGCGGCCGAGGGCGAAAGCCGGGGGAACATCGCGTTCCTCCTGGCCGGATTGGGCGTGAAGGACGAACGGATTAAAGCGATTCTGTTGGAACGGCTGGAGAGCGAACCGGCCGAAGCGGCGATTAACCTGAGCCTTTACGGTGACCGTGATCTGATTCCGGCGATGACCGAGCGGATGGAACGGATGGGCGACGAAGAGAAAGACGAACGGCGGGAGCTCGAGTACTCGCTGCGGAATCTGGAAGCGCCGCTGGTCGAAGACGGACATCCCGAGTATGACGTTTATGAGAACTTCGACGAGGTCGGGACGCCGGTGTGGGACGTTTTGGACGTCGAAGAGATCGTCGAGTTTTTGCAGCATCCCGAGCCAAACGTCAGACGGGAAGCGGCGGAAGCGTTAGTGGACGAGGAGCCGGACGAGGAGCTGTTAGGAGTATTGATGAGCGCAGCGGAGAAGGATTCCGACGCGGGCGTTCGGGCGGCGGCTTGGCAGAGTCTGGCGGAGTATTGGCCGGAGGACGGCGTGGCCGGCAAGCTGCGCGGGAAGATGTTGGACGAGTCGGCGCCAGGGGCAGAGCGGGCTGGAGCGGCGATCGCGGTGGCGACCAACGAGATGACCCCGGCGGTGGACAAAGTTCTTCGGGCGTTGTACGAGGACCTGGAGACCCGAGCGGCGGCCATGCGCGGTATGTGGCGTACGTTCGACAAAACATTCGCGGCAATCTTTTCGAAGCATTTGCAGGACCCGATTCGACCGGTGCAGAACGAGGCCATTACGGGCGTTGGCTACTTGGGGATGAATTACGAGTCCAAACAACTGGAAGATATGTTCGATGATCCGGATCTGCGGGAGAGGGCGCTGTTTTCGTTTGCGCTGTGCTGCTCGGGAGACACGACTAAGTCGAACGCCAAAAAGTTGTATCGGAAGATCGAGGACTTGGCGGGCGGATTGAACGATGAGGAAAAGGACGTCGTTGAGACAGCGATCGATACCCGGTTGGCCTTGCACGGTATCGCTCCCGCCTTTGCCGAACCGCACAGCCACTAGTATTATTCGCGGCAGGTGAGGAAACGTTTATAATGATGGCAACGTCTCCTCACTTGGTATGTCGGCCAGTCCTTCCATTCGCGTTGCCTATTTCACGGACTCATTTGATGAGGTGAATGGGCTTGCGCGGACGAGCCGGGAAATGTCCGCGTTCACTCGCCGGAACGGCTTGCCGATGTTGCTGGTGAGACCGGGGGAAGAGACGCGAAGTTGGACGGACGGCAATCAGATGCATGTGAAGTTGCATCGGGCGGCGACGTCGATTCCTCTCGATAATGAATTGTCGTTTGATCCG
>JBKJLJ010000468.1:0-4580 GCA_046597015.1 Bryobacteraceae bacterium | reverse complement strand
GTTTTTCACGGCGATGGTGCGGGAGAATTTGCCGATTCGGAATTTAGTGGAGGCGGATTTTGTCTACGCAAATGAGCGGCTGGCGAAGCATTATGGGCTGGAGCCAATTGTGGGGGCGGGGCTGCGACGGGTGGCTTTGCCGAAGGGGAGTCCGCTGGGCGGGATGCTGACGCAGGGGGCCGTTTTGAAGATCACGGCAAATGGGACTTCGACTTCGCCGGTGCTGCGGGGGGCGTGGATTACGGACCGGATTTTGGGTGAGCCGCCGCCACCGCCTCCGCCGGGGGTGCCGGCGGTGGAGCCGGATGTACGCGGGGCGAAGACGATTCGGGAGTTGCTCGCGCAGCATACGAAATCGGCGACGTGCGCGGGGTGCCATGCGAAGTTTGATCCGGTGGGACTGGCGCTGGAGAACTTCGATGTGATGGGGCGATGGCGGACGCATTATCGGGGGACGACCGAGGGCGAGCGGGTGAGTGGGATTGACCATACGGGACATGACTTTGCTTATACGTTGGCGGGGGCGGTGGACGCGAGCGGGAAGTTGGCGGATGGGCGGAGCTTTCGGGATATCCGGGAGTTTAAGGGGCTGTTGGCCGGGAACCCGCGGCAGTTGGCGCGGAATTTCCTGCAGCAGTTGACGGTTTACGCGACGGGTACGCCGGTTCGTTTTGCGGATCGGGGGGAGATTGAAACGATGCTAGATGGTTGTGCGGCGGGTGGGTACGGTGCGCGGGACTTGGTTCAGGCGCTGGTGGGGAGCAAGATTTTTGGGGGGAGGACGGGACGATGAAACGGCGTGCTTTTTTGCGGGGAGCGGGGGTGGCGCTGGCGTTGCCGGCGTTTGCAAGTGCGGCGCCCGCGCCGCGGCGGATGCTGGTGATTGCGAACAATTTGGGAGTCTTGCCGAAGTACTTCTTTCCGACGGGGTCGGGGCGGGAGTATGCGTTGTCGCCGTATCTGACGGAGTTGGCGGAGTACCGGGAGGAGTTCACGGTGTTCAGCGGGCTATCGCATCCGGGGGTGGCGGGGGGGCATAGCGCGGATAACTGTTTGTTGACGGCGGCGCGGGGGGCATTCAAGAGCGGCTTTCGGAATTCGATTTCCATGGATCAGTTTGCGGCGGAGAGGTTGGGGCAGGTGACCCGGTTTCCGACGTTGAATTTGGGGGTGAATATCGATAAGGGGAATCGGAGCCTTTCGTGGACGCGGGACGGGGTGTTGCTGCCGGCGGAGGATAGCGCGACGAAGCTTTATGAGCGGTTGTTTGTGCAGGGGGATCAGGAGTCGGTGGCGCGGCAGCTGCATCGGCTGGAGAGCCGGGGGAGCATTTTGGACACGCTGCTGGAGGAGACGAAGCGGTTTGCGGGGGAGCTGGGGAGCGAGGATAAAGCGCGGCTGGACCAGTACGTGACTTCGGTGAGGGAGGTGGAGGAGCGGATGCAGACGGCGAAGGCGTGGGAGAGGCAGCCGAAGCCGGTGGCTCCGCGGGCGGCTCCGGCGGAGGTGCAGGATAAGAAGCAGTTTTTCGAGAAGTTTGAGCTGATGTTGGCGATGGCGGTGCTGGCGTTGGAGAGCGATTCGACGCGGATTGTAACGTTGATGGCCGATGCGTTTTTTACTCCGGTGTTTCAGTTGAACGCGCGGGAGACGACGACGGATAGCTATCACGGGTTGTCGCATCATGGACAGGGCGAGGCGAAGGTGAAGCAGTTGCAGGAGGTGGATAGGCAGCAGATGCGGCTATTCGGGAAGACACTGGCGGGGCTGCGGGAGAGGAAACTGCTGGACCGGACGATGGTGTTTTACGGCAGCAATATGGGGGATGCGAACATCCATGACAATACGAATCTGCCGATTTTGTTGGCCGGGGGCGGGTTTCGGCATGGGCAGCATTTGGTGTTTAAGCGGGACAACAATACGCCGCTGTGCAACTTGTTTGTGAGCATGATGCAGCGGATGGGGATTGAGACGGAGGGGTTTGCGAGTAGCAGTGGGCGGTTGACGGGGTTGGAGATGAGTTAGGAGTCGACGCGTTCGGGTTCCCAGTCGTCGGGGTCGGCGTGGTCGACGCGGTCGGCGGGGTTTTTTCGGGCTTCTTCTTCTAGGCGCGCTTTGCGCTCTTCGCGTTCTTCTAGGCCGTCGCTCATGGGGTGTCCTGTTTCCAGTTTAGTTAGATTAGGACGGCGTGCGGGTGGATCGCGGCGAGGGCTTCATCCATCGTGGCGAGCAGACCTCCGTGAGCGGCGGCGAGGGCGACGAGATAGGCGTCAGTGACTTGTTTGTGGCCGATGATGCCCTTGTCTGGTACGTGACGATAGTCGAGATCGTCGTTCCAGAACTCGTGGGTGGGGAGGGCGGAGATTCGGGTGAGCAACTGCTTGGCCTTGGCCATGGAGGGCTCCACGGCTAGGCGCAAATGGAAGCGAATCAGAGCGCCTTGCGTGATGGGACAGGTGGCAAATCGAGGGGCCGAGCTAAACCAGCGGGCGGCGCGGGAGTGGGCGGTGTGGTCTGGGGTTGCCAGGGCGATAAGAATGTTGGCGTCCAGCAAGCAGACGCTGCTACTCATCTTCCAGGGCCTCGACATCCAGAGAAGTTACGCGGCGGATGCAGCGAAAGGTGGGAAAACCGAGTTCCTGGCCGATGGCCTCATCGCCTGGGGCTAGTGTTTTCTTTTCGCCGATGATGAGCTCGCTGACAACGCTGCCGAGGCTACGCTTTTGTTCGCGTGCGACGGTCTTGGCCATGTAGTATGCCTCGTCGGAGATATCGATGGTTGTTCGCACTTTTTCATTATAGCACAGGCGCATCATCGCACAATGGCATCGGAGAGGGACGTATCGCGGTGATGAACAGAGGGGAAGCTTGGGGAGTACAATGTGGTCATGAGCACTGTTCTCCTTGTGCCTGTCGACGAGTACCTGCGGTCTACCTCGAAACCCAACAGCGAATACAACGATGGTGTTGTGTCTCCGAAATCGATGCCGACAAAGCTTCACTCTTTGGTTCAATTCGCGTTGTTACTGCTCTTTCGGAACCAAGGGGTGCGATCGTTCCCGGAGTTGACGGTGCGGATTTCGCCGACGAAGTATCTGGTTCCGGATGTGTGCGTCGGGGTCGATTTCCCGGGTCCCTATCCGACCGAGCCGATGCAGTTGTGCTGTGAAATCTTGTCGCCAGAGGATCGGCTCGGCGCCTTGCTCAGTAAATGCGAGGAGTACCACGCGTGGGGAGTTCCGTTTTGCTGGGTGATTGACCCGGTGAAGCGGACGGCATGGGAATACCACGCAGGGTCGGAACCGGAGCGCGTGAGAGAGACTGTAACGGCGGGCGCGCTGGCGGTTCGGTTAGAAGATTTATTTTCCGAGCTGGACGCTTAGTTGAGTTACCGGTAGAAGGGCTTCCAAGTGATCCAGCGGGGGCCGTAGTGGGGATCCTGCTGGTTGTATTCGAGAGCTCCGAGGTCGGGGCCTTTGCCGGTGAAACCGTCGTTGATCGTGGGGAGAAGTTGCCCCGAGTCGATGGCCTTGGAGGCGGACTTCAGATGGAAGTTGAGGTCCATCGCATGATAGACGTGATAGCGGCGGGCGGGGTCGGCGGGGGCGAGGTTTTCGAAGATGTCGAAATCGAGTTCGACGCCGTGGGCTTCCTGACCGCTCGCCTTTTGGAGTTCGGCCAGGGTGGCGTAGCTCGTTATGGGAGCACCGGGGGCTAGCCAAGTGTACTGCTTGGCGACGTTGCGGTTCGGACGGAAGCCGTTGTAGTCGGAGCTGTAGTTGGCGGTGCCGTTGGCCCAGGTCATGACTCCGCGGTCGGGGGTGTCTTTGCCCATGAAGAGGTTGTTGCGGAAGTGGGTGTTGGAGTACGGCTCGCGGGCGGTCTGCTCGCCGATGAGGGTGTTGTGATAGGCCAGGATTCCGGCGGGGGCGGCGCTGAATTTGAAGGCTCCGCCCGCGGGAACGTGATAGAGAATATTGCGGATGAAATAGACGGGACCGCCGAACATGGGTTGGGCGCTGTAACCGTTATGGGCGGCGTTGACGCCTCGGTTTTGGAAGACGCGGATGTTGTGGGCGCCGCCGTCAGATTCGATGAAATCGTCGTTCGTCAGATGGATGTCGTTGTTGTAGATGTCGATGGAGGAGGCGCGGCGCTCGGGGTCGGGGTCGGGGGGGCCGTAGGTGGAGATGCAGATGGCGTCGTGGAAGTAGGCGATGGCGTTGTGGGCGATGATGTGGCCGGGGCCGTAGACTTTGATGGCGAAGAAGCTGCGGAGTTGGTGGGAGGGATAGATGCCAGCGGCGCGGGAGCCGGCTTGATTCCAGCCGATGAGGCGCATCTGGTCTTCGCGGCCGAGGAAGAGGTTGTCGGAAATGAAGAAGTCTCGGGAGTCGGCGTTTTCGGTCCAGATGCCGACGCCGATATCTTCAAAGCGGCAGTTGCGGACGGTGAGGGCGACGGCGCCTATGACGTCCTTTTCGCCGGCAAAGATGGCGACTTCGGTGTTGCGGAAGGTGAGCCCTTCGAAGATGTGATGGTGGGAGGCCATGACTTCGAAGAGGCGGGCGTTGCCGGCG
>JBKJLJ010000449.1:0-9143 GCA_046597015.1 Bryobacteraceae bacterium | reverse complement strand
GTTTATGCCGAAGTGGTCTCGAGCGAAACCGAGGCCACTCGTATCGCGAAGGCGAAGGGACTGATCATCTCCGGTGGTCCTGCGAGTGTGTACGAGCAGGGCAGTCCGCATATTGATCCGGCGGTGTTGACCCAGGGCATTCCGATGCTGGGCATCTGCTACGGCCAACAGTTGATGGCTTTTCAACTGGACGGGCAGGTGCGTCAGGGCCGCAAGGGCGAGTACGGCCTAGCCCATTTGGCGATATTGGGAGCGAGCCCCTTGTTTCGGGACGTGGCGAATCATCAGCAGGTTTGGATGAGCCACCGGGATACTGTGTTTGCACCGCCGACGGGATTCAGCGTTTTGGCGCAGACGGATACCTGCGCGATTGCGGCGATTGGCAACGAGACCACCCGGCAGTACGGGGTGCAGTTTCACCCGGAAGTGGTGCACACGACCGAGGGTCAGAAGATCTTGAGAAACTTTGTGTTTGCCATTTGCGGCTGCACGGAAGACTGGCAACCGGCGAGCCGGATCCCGGTGGTGGAGCAACAGATCCGCGATCTGGCGGGGGAGCGGAACATCTTCTTCTTCGTGAGCGGGGGCGTGGACTCGACGGTCGCGTATACGCTGTGCCTGCGCGCGCTGGGCGAAGCGCGGGTGCACGGCGCGTATGTGGATACGGGCATGATGCGGGAAGGGGAGACGGAGTTCGTCCGTGGGATCTTTGATTCGCTCGGGGCGCGGCACTTCCGGATCGAGTTGGCGCAAGAGGATTTTCTGGAAGCGCTCGAAGGGGTCGTCGAGCCGGAGCGGAAGCGCAAGATTATTGGCGAAAAGTTTGTCGAGATTCAGGAAGCGGTGCTGGAAAGCGGCCCTTACCTGGACGGGCACTGGATTCTGGGCCAGGGCACGATTTACCCGGACACGATTGAGAGTGGTGGAACGGCCAAGGCTGATCTGATCAAGACGCACCACAATCGGGTGGCGGGGATTCAGAAACTAATCGCGGAGAATCGGATTGTGGAGCCGCTGGCTTCATTTTACAAGGACGAGGTGCGCGAGATTGGCCGGGAGCTTGGGCTGCCGGCGGCGTTCCTGGATCGCCACCCATTTCCGGGTCCGGGGCTTGGGATTCGCTGCCTCGGTGCTGAGCGCGATGAGCCGATCGAAGCGATTGCGGAGGAGGCTTGGATTGCGCCGGTACATTCGGTTGGGGTGCAGGGCGATTCGCGGTCGTATCGGCCGGTACTGATCGTCGACCACTTGGACCATGCTCGCGCTACCGAGGCCATCAATGCGAACCAAAGGGTGAACCGGGTGGTGGGGATTGTGGGCTTGAATCTGCCAATGGATCGGCTTAGTGTGATTGCCAGCAGCATTACGCCGGGACGGATGCACCGACTTCGGCAGGCGGATGCGGTAGTGCGATCGCTTTCGCTGCAATACGATTTTGAGTCCCGCGTTTGGCAGTTTCCGGTGGTTTTGATCCCGATTGGCGGCGACGGGATGCCGGACTCGATTGTGCTTCGGCCGATTCATTCCGTCGATGGTATGACCGCTCAGAGCGTTTTGATGCCGGAGTCGCTACGGAACCGGATGCGTGATGCTTTGCTCGCGATTCCGGGAGTGGCGGCAGTTTTTTACGATCTCACGCATAAACCACCCGGCACGATCGAGTGGGAGTGAGTCTCGCGATATAATCGCGAGAGTAGCTTTTTTAGTTTTAGTCAGGATTAGTTAGGAGTTTCCCTTCCCATGTTCGATTTTTTCCGTAGCCGCGACAAGAATGTCCGCATTGTGCTTGGCGTTTTGTTGGGTTTTGTCGCGCTTTCCATGGTTGCCTATTTGGTGCCCGGCGGTCCTGGTGGACCTTCGATGGCCGGCAACGACACCGTAGTCGCTGAGATCGGCGACAAGAAGGTTACGCTGCAGGAAGTGCAGCGAACCCTCCAGGGTGCCCTTCGCGGGAAGCAGTTCCCGACGGAAATGTTGCAGAACTATATCCCGGTGCTAGTCGACCAGATGATTGCGGAACGCGCTGTCGCCTATCAGGCTGACCGTATGGGCTTCACGGTGAGTGAGGAAGAATTGGGGAATTCGCTCCGTTCGATGCTCGGTAATATTCTTCAGGGTGGCTTTGACAAAGACCGTTACACTGCTTTTCTGGCTCAGCAGAACATGACGGTCGCCGAATTTGAAGGCAATGTGCGGACGCAGATGTTGCTGACGAAGTTGCGCAATATCGTCCTCGAAGGAGTGGTGGTGACACCGGACGAGATCGAAGGCGAGTACCGTCGTCGCAATGAAAAAGTGAAACTCGACTACATCCTTTTCAATGCGGACTCGTTAAAGAAAGAGGTGAAGCTAACACCCGAGGACATCCAGAAGTTCTTTGGGACCAGCCGGGCCGCGTTTCGGGTTCCGGAGAAGCGTAGCTTCGAAGTGCTGGTGGCGAACGAAGAGAAGATCGGTGCATCGATCAATTTGGGTGACGACGTCCTACGCGCTGCCTACGGGGCGAATCTGGATCGGTACCGGAGCGGTGAACGGGTGATGGCCCGCCACATTCTTTTGATGACGCAGAATAAGTCGGCCGACGATGCGAAGAAGCTTGAGGTGAAGGCCGGAGAGCTGTTGAAGCAGGTTAAGGCCGGCGGGGACTTCGCCGAACTGGCGAAGAAGAACTCCGAGGATCCGGGGTCGGCACCCAAAGGGGGCGATCTTGGTTGGGTCAGCAAAGGACAGATGGTCCCCAATTTCGAGGCTACTGCGTTTTCGCTCAAGAAGGGTGAGACCAGCAATGTCATTAAGACCGAATATGGTTTTCACATCGTTCAAGTTACGGACCGGGAAGATGCCCGGGTGAAACCGTTCGATGAGGTGAAGGCGGAACTGGCGACCGAGACGAAGCGGAAGCAGGTATTCGATCGGATGCAAAGCGCGGCGGAGCAGGCCCGCGCGGCGCTGGTGAAGAGTCCCGGTTCGGGGGCGCAGATTGCGCAGCAGTTCAATTTGAACCACTATGTGGTGCAGAACGCGAGCGCCAACGACCCGGTGCAGGAGATCGGCATTAACGCTGAGTTTGGCGGGACGATGTTCGGCCTGCAGAAGGGTGGCGTCACCCCGCTGGTGACCGCTCCGGGCAACAAGATTGCGTTTGGTGTGTTGACGGGGATTTCGCCGTCGCGGAATGCGGAGTTGGCCGAGGTGGAAAGCCAGGTTCGGGAGCAGTTGACGAGCGTGAAGGCCCGGGAACTTCTGGTGGGCAAGACCGCGGAGGCAGCGCGCTCGATGGCTGCGGCGGGGGGCGATTTCGCCAAGCTCGCAAAGTCGATGGGCGCCGAAGTGAAGACAACGGCCGAGTTTGGCCGCGATGGCGCGGCGGACGGTTTGGGTGACGCGGCGTACTTCGCTGAAGCGTTCGTCAAACCGGTCGGTACGATTCTGGGGCCGATTTCGATGATGGAGCAGTTGGTGATTGTGCGGGTGAATTCCAAGGTCGAAGCAGACCTGGGCAGATTGGCCGCCGAACGGGAAGCGATGGTGGGCGCACTGAAGGGCCGGAAATCGCAAGAACGGAAAGATCTGTTCGAAGAGGGCTTGGTCAATCGTTTGGTCGACCAAGGCAAGATTAAGATCAACACGGACGCCATCAAGAAGCTGCAGAGCAGCTACCGTAGTTAGGCGTTCATGGTCCATTCGGTTCTTGAATTTCTGAAGTCTCTCACTAATCCGGACGCGCTGATGCAGTTGCTGAACAGCGTGTTCTCGGGCTGGCAAGGATATGCGTTGCTGGCGGCGATCGTTTTTTCGGAGACCGGGTTACTCGTAGGGTTCTTTCTGCCGGGAGACTCCCTGCTGTTTACAGTGGGTGTGGTAGCCGGAGCAGGGGGGCTGAATGTGTGGGCTATTATCAGCGTTATGATCGTGGCCGCGGTTGTGGGGGACGCGGTTGGCTATTCCCTGGGTCGCAAGGCAGGGATCAGCATCTTCAGCAGGCCCGATTCCAAGCTCTTTAAGCGAGAGTACTTGTTGCGGACGCAGGAGTTCTACGAAAAGTACGGGGGTAAAGCGATTATCTACGCCCGGTTTGTGCCGATCATTCGGACGTTTGCCCCATTTATCGCCGGGGTCGCCAAGATGGACTATCCGCGGTTTTTATCGTTTAACGTGTTCGGGGGGATCGGCTGGGTGATCTCGATGACCATGGCAGGGTACTTCCTGGGCGATAACGAGATCGTCCGGAAGCATTTTGAGAAGGTGATTATCGGCATTGTTTTTATTTCCGTTTTGCCGATCTTGTTTGAAATGATCAAAGGTCGCGGGCGCAGCGAAAGCTAATATTGGTGGTGGCGCTGTCGGGGGTGTTTTTGGTTCTGGCGGCAGGCCGGTAACGGTTGCAGTAGCTTTTGTGGCAAAGGTAGCTGCCGCCCTTCATAACACGCTCGCGGCCCTCTGGGGGGCCAACAGGGTTCATGGCGGTAGCGGTCATGTGCCAAGTGGGGTGGAACCAGTCCTGGCACCATTCCCAGGCGTTCCCGGTTACCGAGAGCAGGCCGTAGCCGTTGGCGGGGAAGGCGTCTACGGGGCCGGGGGCCGTGAATCCATCGTCGCCGAGATCGATCTTGGGAAATTCTCCCTGCCATATATTGCAGAGATGCTGCCCGTTGGGGGTTAGCTCGTCGCCCCATGGGTACTTCTTTTGCACGAGGCCGCCGCGGGCGGCATATTCCCATTCGGCCTCGCGGGGCAGCCGTTTGCCGGCCCAATCGCAGTACGCCTGGGCGTCGTTCCAGGACATATGGACGACGGGATGATGGGGACGTTCGCGGACCGCGGTGTCGGGTCCTTCGGGGTGTTTCCAGTCGGCCCCAGGAACCTTGCACCACCACTCGTGGCCGAGGACCGTATCTTCGACAATGCGACGATATTTTTCTTCCGGGATGTGGCCGGCGAAGACGAAGCCCCAGCCGAAGCGCTCACTCTCGGTTTGGTAGCCGGTGGCTTGGACGAATTCGCTGTACTCGGCGTTGGTGACTGGCGCGGTGTCGATGTAGAAGGGGTCGACGTGGATCTCGCGGATCGGCCCTTCGCCATCCGCCGGGAAGCCTTCGGCGTCTTCGGCCCCCATGAGAAAGCGGCCCCCATCCAGCTTCGTCATGGTGCTGGTGGAGCCGGTGCGAACGATAAGGCGCTCTTCGGCCATACGGCGGGACAGGGCCGCCTGCTGCTCGCGTTGGCGGCTGGGGATGCAGCAGGGATTCACTCCTCCGAAGACGCGGAACGGATCGCTCATACGGCTGGTTGCTTGGCGGTTTTGATCACCGCTTTCTCCTTGAGAGCGTCGACGAAGGCTTCGAGAGCCTGTTCGCGGATGCCGGCCTGCATGGCGCCTTCGATCTCTTCACGAACATCGTTGAAGGGTCGTACGCCTTCGGGGCGGCGATCGTGCAGCAGAGCAATATGAAAGCCGAAGACGGAGCGGAAGACCGGGCTGACTTGGCCGGGAGCCAGGGGCAGAACAGCCGCTTCAAACTCTTCGACCATTTCGCCGACAGGGAACCAGCCGAGGCTACCGCCCTGGCCGGCGCAATCGGAGTGGCGGTCGGCAATTTCCGCGAAGGCTCCTCCGGCGGCGAGTTCGGCTTCCGCGACCGCGATGGCGGCTCGGGCGGTCTCTTCGTCCACCGTGTCGTTCACATTCTTGACGATGTGAGAAGCGTGGAGCATGGGCGGGACGGCGAAGCGTTCCTGGTTGGCCTTATAGAAGTCGAGGAGTTCCTGCTTCTTGGGTTTGGGTGCTTTTTCGCCGACGTCCTGAACAAGGCGTTCCAGTTGGATCTGGGTTCGAAGTTCGGCGCGCATGGCGTCGTGGTCGACGCCGGCGCGGGTGGTGCCTGGCTCGGTGTCGTCCGGATCGCCGGGCGGGGGTAGGAGGGCGGTCATCCGCTCGTCGAGTTCTTCATCAGAGATCGCTGGAGCCCGACGGGAAGCTTCCTGGCGCAGGAGGACGCGTTCAATGACGTTTTCCTTGCTCCAATCCTTCAACTGGATCTCTCTGGCGATGGGCTCCATGTCGGCCATCATCGCTTCGTAATGTGGACGTAACGAAGCCATCTCCTCGCGGATCAATGCTTCGTCGACGTATTCCTCGTTAATCAGTAGGCCCATAATCCTCCTGTTATCCTATCGCGGATGACGAGAAGTGAGCGATCTATAAGAAAAGCGGTCGCAGCAGAGCTGCGACCGTTTCCTCGAAGAACAAGTTCGAGATTAGGACCGGCGACAAGGAACCAAGGCCAGAGCGGCCAAACCGGCTCCGAAAAGAGCATAGATACTCGGTTCGGGGACGGTATTGACGGAGGCCGAATCGCTCAGAGAAAGGACTCTCTGAGTACCCGTACTAGAAGATTCCGAGCCATTTTCGTCGTTTTTCCGGCGGATCGAGGGGGCCGGGCTGGATTTTGTAACCCTCAATGACCGCTTGGGGGTGGCTTTTGAGCAGTGCCTTGGCGTACTCAGCCCCGTATTTGTCAGACACAAGTTTCCAGGTTAAGTCTAACCTGGGAGTCCGGCGTTGCAGGTCGTGCGCGTCGCTGGCGAGAAAATGTACCCAGCCCTTCTCCATCAAGAATTCGGCGAACTTTTTGGCCTCAGAGCCGAAGAAGCCTTGCAGAGATTGCCCCGTCACCTGCAAATACGCTCCCTGATTCACCCACGCCTCCAAGCGCTCGGGTTTTTGGCGCAGCAGCCAATTCCGCTCCGGATGAGTGACGATCACCCGCATTCCGGCGTTTTCGAGCTGGACGAAGATTTGTTCCGTGTTCGGGAAGATCATTAGCTCGCTGAACTCGACGAGTAGCCAGCCGAGGCCGTTGACGGTGTATTTGGCGGGGTGGAGGAGCGCGTCCTGGATGTTATCGAGTTTCAAATGGAAATCGCAGCCGGTGTGGATCCGAATGGTATCCCCGAGCCGGGATTGGAGTTCGGCGCGGCGGGCCGCGATCAGGTCGGGTTGAAACTCGTATTCCAAATCCGCATGGGGCGTCCCGACGATGTCGGTGGTTCCGTGGGCCGCGGCTAATCGCAGCATCGCCTCACTCTGCTCCACCGTGCGAGCGCCGTCGTCCAACCCCCACAGAACATGACTATGAATATCGACCATTCTTCCTATGCTTCCATCCCACGGGTGGCCGGGTTGAACCGCACACGGACGCCCTTCCGGAGTGACTCCATCGCCATGCAGAGCGCGATGTTGGTCGCTTGTCCGGCCTCGACGGGCGCATTGGGCTGCTGGCGAGTTTGGATGCACGCGAGAAAGTTTCGAATGTGGGCTCGGGTGGCCGGGCCGAAACTACCGGGCAGCTTCTTTTCTACCGTTGGCTTCAGCTCGATCGCCTTGGGGTCCTCGCGATACAGGCTGTAGCCTTCGCGACCGAGGTCGAACCGGGCCTTTGAGCCGTGGAATTGGGCCATCTGGTCGTTCACCGGCGCATAGCGCATGGCTTTGTAGCCAACCGTAAATACCGCAAAGTAGTTTTCGGGGTATTCGAGGCAGATGGTGGTTGTCTCGGGGATCTCGACCCCCTGTAGATTTGGCTTGCCTCCGGCCGTGGTCACGGCGGACGGATACTGCGAACCCATAAACCAGTGGAAAACGTCGATCATGTGCGCGGCCTGACCGACCATCAACCCGCCCGAATAGTCCCAATAGTAATACCAATTGAAGAACCGTTTCGCTTCTTCCGGGTGGGCCGGGGAGCTGCCCTGCCACTGCTTCCACTCCAGTTTCCCGGTCAGGGGTTCGTTTCGAATGGAGGCTTGGTGGTTGTACCACCAGGAGTTGATCAGGCGAATATCGCCGAGGTCGCCGCCCTTCATTTGCCGATGGGCTTCCTGGAACAGTTCGGAGCTGCGACGCTGCATTCCGACCTGGACGATTCGCTTGGTTTCGCGGACGGCGGCGATGATGCGGTCGCCCTCGGCGATCGAATGGGCCAGCGGCTTTTCGACGTAGACATCCTTACCGGCATGGACGGCGTCGATCACCATTTGGGCATGCCAATGGTCCGGGGTCGCGACGACAACCACGGGAATGGACTTGTCTTCGAGCAGCTTTCGATAGTCGTCGTAGGCGACGGCGCCGGTGGACGCCGCGGCCAGACCGGCCTTCAGATTGGGCTCATAGACGTCGCAAACCGCGGCCATTTGCACGCCGATTTCTTTAAACTCGCCGGTGAGGAAGCGTCCGCGGCCGCCCGCTCCGATGATTCCGGCGCGCACCGGTCCGTCGGCCGCCAAAGCAGTGGAGGAGGCGAGAATGAAATTACGCCGATCGATTCCGAAATTCATCTTCAGGTAATGCGAAGTTAGCATGGAACGCGCCTCACTGCTACTCCTGATCAATGCCGGGTCTACCCTCTACATGGTAGGTCTGATCTGGTTTGTGCAACTGGTTCACTACCCGCTGATGAGTCGTGTGGGGCCGGGCGCTTACCCGGAGTACCAGCGGGCGCATCAGTCTTTCACTTCGCTGGCGGTGGGTCCGGCAATGCTGGTGGAGTTGGTCGCCTCGATTGGTCTGGTGGTGGACCGTCCGCGCGATCCTCTGTGCTGGGTCGGGTTGGGGGCGGTGGTCGCGCTTTGGGCGTCGACGGCTTTGGTCCAGATGCCGCTCCACGCGGCGTTGGCGGAGGGGTTCCGGGCGGAGGTTCATGCGCGCCTGGTAAGCACGAACTGGCTGCGGACCGCGCTCTGGAGTGGTCGCGGGGTGTTGGCGCTGTGGCTTATTGCCCGCGCATGGCGATCGCCGTAAACAGCGCGGCTACGGCCACCACGGGGGCGTGCGGAAGAGCGAGCGCATCCGGCCGGTCTAAGGTTTGTTGAGAGAGGTTTCGCAAATTCCGCCAGGTCTGCCCAACCCGGCCCCTCGCGACGACGACGATCAGCGCGACGACTCCGCCGAGCACCGAGGTCAGGACGAAGAGCAGCAGCCAGTTGTTCCAACCAAGAATGGCACCGAGGGCGGACATCATTTTCAAGTCGCCGCCGCCTCGGCCTTTCAGCAGAAAAAAGAGGAGATAGATGCCGAAGGCGGCTCCAAAGCCGACGGCGGAGAACCCCAGCCCGGCCCAACCGGCGCGCCAGCCGTGAAAAAC
>JBKJLJ010000321.1:0-7669 GCA_046597015.1 Bryobacteraceae bacterium | reverse complement strand
TCGGTAAAGAAAGCTATACGCATGGGCTCTCCTGGTGTTTAGAGCGCGTACTCCCTGCGGCCGCTGAGGGCGTGTCGAAGGGTGTCGCGTACCCGCTTAGACTCAAGGACGCGGAGGAGGGCGACGAAGTTGCGAACAAGTCCGGGGCCGGCGCCTTTCCAGAGCGAGGTGAGGGTGGCGACGGGGCCGTTGTCCTGGCGGAAATAGATGCGATCGCTCCAGAGGACGCGGCCGGGGTACTCGGGATAGTCGCGGAGGATATCGGTCATGGTTTCCAGGCAGCGGAGTTTGAGGCTGGCGTTGTACTGGGGGAGAAAGAGGATTTGGGAGTAACGGTCCTGACGGACTTCGGCGACAAATTCGGAGAAGGTAGAGGCGTGGGAGAGGTTGATATTGGCGTTGGGTTCCCGGCCGTGGCGGTCGCCGCCCGAGATGACGGGGATGTGCCGGGCGCAGCCGAGGGCGACGACCTCGCGGTTTTCGGACCAGGGGCGGAGCCCGTTGAGTTCGAGGGCGTGGATCCATTGGCCGTAAGAATCGAGGAAGGCGCGGACGCCGGCGCGATGGACGTCCTGGCCTTTGAGATCTTCGTCCCAGAGGGGATGGTTGAAGACGATGAGGACCTGGTCGATCGCGTGGAGGGCGGCCATGAGTTCGGCGAGCTGGTCGGCGCAGGGGGCGGCGGTCCAGGCGGTGAGGGTTTCCATCCACGGGGTGGCGGCGTCGAACGGTAAGTTGTGGACGCCAATGTGGAAGAACGAGGTGCCGAAGAGGACGGTCCACTCAACCGAGATGGGCGCCACGGACTGGGCGTTCAAGAGATGGAGATTTAACCCGGCAGCAATGGAATCGTGATCGGTGATAGAAACCAGAGCGGGCAGTTGGACGGCTTCGGTAATCTGTTGAATTTCGAGGGTTTCGGCATCGGCGGCGGGGAGCGGGCGTGTCCACCAGGAGCGGGAATAGTCGATGTCGTAGCCGTAGTTACGGCGATAGGTAGCCTCGTGTTTCCGGATGGATTGGCTTACGCCCAGGATGCGATGCGCGTAGCGGGGGAGAAAGGCCATATTCTCTTCCGAGTGGAGGGTATGGCTGTGCAGGGAGACGCCGGTGCGGAACGGTTCGGCAGCGCGAGGGTTCCGCCAGAGGAAATGCAGACCTTGGGTTTCCATGACCCCAAGTGTGGCGAGGCTGCGTTGCAATGCCGCGAGAGGAAGAACAATTCTTCGTGAAACAAAACAATAATAATTTGTTTTGGGCTACGCGGTCGCGCAGCAGGCCGACTTGGCGAGACGTAGATTGCGGAAATGGGCGGTGGCGACGAGCAGTCCGCCGACGGTCATGAACACGGCTTCGTAATATTCAAAGGTAAAGTAGCCGCTTTTGGCGCAGATGAAGGCAACGAGACCGGCCAGGAAGAGCGCGAGGCATTCTGGTTGATGGTGCTGGCGATAACTTTGGACGAGACGGGTGGAACCGATCAGAAAGGTGCAGATGAGAATGCTCCATTCGAGTTCGGGCGAGGCGACCCAGGCGAGACCGATGGTGGTCATAGCGGAGAGGGCCATGGGCAGGACGGCGCAATGGATGGCGCAGCCGATGGAGAGGGCCATTCCGTAACGATCCAAGCTCAGCCGGGGAGATGGGTTTGCCATGAAGTCTTTGACTATGATAAACCGTTCTCAGTTCTGGCGCAAGTGGTGGTGCAGTTTCTTGCAGCGGCTCAGACGCGGACGCTGAGGCCGTCGGCGAGGGTGTTGCGGTAGGCCTTCCAGGCGGGGACGAAGCCGATCAATAGCCCGGCGACCAGGACGCTGCCGAGGTAGATCCATCCGGTCACGGTGGGGGGCTGGACGGGGACGTAGAGACCGAACTGCTGTTCGACGATAGGCTGAAAGATGGCGCTGAGGCCGTAGATCATGACGACGCCGAGGATGCAGCCGGCGAGGGAGAGCAGGCCGCTTTCGAGGACAAGGAGAGCGATGATTTTGCCCGGACCGGCTCCGATGGCGCGGAGGATCGCCATTTCGCGGCGGCGCTCATTGAGGGAAGTGTAGAGGGAAACGAGCATGCCGAGAAGGCCGACGAGAATGACGAAGATGGTGACGACCTGCAGCGCGTCTTCGGCATACCCAATGGTTCGCCAAAGCTCCTGGAGCGTAACTCCGGGAATGATGGCCTGCATGGGCTCCTCGGGATAGGTGTTGATTTCGCGCTGCAATTGCAGCGTGGCCATGCGGGTTTTGCAACGGAGGAGGAAGGAGGTGATCTGTTCCACCTTCATGTTTTCTTTGGTAATTTTGGCCGCGGGGGTTTCTTCGCCCGGCATGGGCGGTGCCCCATCGGCCCAGTCGATATGGACGGCGGTGATGCCTTCGAGTTGGATGTAGAGAGAGCGGTCAACGGGGGTGGAGGTCTTGGCGAGGATGCCGGTGACGGTGAAGGGTTTGTCTTTATGATCGTTATCGGCGATGCCGCGACCGGCGGCGATGCCGTGCGAGACGACTACTTTGTCGCCGAGTTTATACCCGAGGGCTTGGGCGACATCGGAGCCGAGAACGAGGTCGAAGACTTCCTTGGGAGAGCGGCCGGAAGCAAACTCAATTTTCCGATCGCGGCGGAAGCGGAGGTGCTGGTAGAAGTCTTCGGTGGTTCCGACGACGCGAAAGCCGCGGTGGGAATCGCCGAGGGAGTAGGGGATCGTCCAAGAGACGGCGGGGTGATTCTTCCAGTGAAGGTAGGATTCGTAGGAGACGTTATTGGTGGCTTGGCCGATGCGGAAGACGCTGTAGAGCAGTAACTGGAGGGAGCCGCCGCGGGCACCGACGATGAGGTCGGTTTGGGAGATGGTGTTGGCAAAACTCTCGCGGGCACCGACGCGGACGTTTTCGACGCCGAGCAGGAGGGCCATGCTGAGACCGATGGAGAGTACGGTGAGCGAGGTGGTGAGCAGGCGATTCCGCAGGGATTTCCAAGCGAGGGAGAGGAGAACCATGGCTAAACGGCTGCCTCCGTGCGGTGGGCGCGGTTGAAATCGAGAAGGGAGAGTTGGCGATCGAATTTGCTGGCGAGGCTCCGGTCGTGACTGACGAAGAGAAGCGTCGAGTTGGACAGGGCGCAATTTTCGAACAACAGGTCGAGGAAGCGTTCGCGGTGATCGAAGTCGAGCGAGGAGGTGGGTTCGTCGGCGATGAGCAGTTCGGGAGCTCCGAGCAGGGCGCGGGCGGCAGCGACGCGCTGTTGCTGGCCGACGCTGAGTTGGGTGACGGCGCGGCTGAGGAGGTGTTCAATGCCGAGCCGTTTGGCGACGGCGTGGGCTTCGGCGGTGCTTTTGGCCCGGGCGGAATTGAGCCGGCCGGGCAGGGTGATATTCTCTTCGACCGTCAGATACGGGATCAGGTTAAACAGCTGAAAAATGTAGCCCAGATGAGTGCCGCGGAAGTCGTCGCGTTGACTGCCGCTCAGTTTGCGCATGTCGCGCCCTAGAACTTCGACCGAGCCGGTGAAGCCGGTGAGAATTCCGGCCAAGACTCCCAGGAGCGTCGTTTTGCCGCTTCCGCTGGGGCCAAAGAGAAAAACACGTTCGCCGCGCGCGATGGTCAGTTCCGGAATATCGAGGATTTCGGGACCCGAGCGGTAAGAGAAATGGACATCGCGAAGAGCAACGGCAGGAGTGCTCATTTGGCGATCTGGAGCGTTCCCTTATCTTTGTCGACATCCAGCTTGGCTTGTTGGGAACCCGCCAGGAGTTGCACTTCGACCTCGTCGATCTTCGGAAAGACCTTTGAGAACCCGAAGGAGATCGACTTGCCGGCGATCGGTCCGGAGCATTGCACGTTGAATTCCGCGTGGACTTCCGAGTGTTGGCCGTCGAGATGGACCTCGACTTTGGCGGGGGTCATTTTACAGCCGGCCGGCAGGACCACCATTTCGCCGAAGCGAGCCTTCAAAATCGCCAAGGCCTTTTCCTGTTTCGCCTTATCGGCTGGGGTTTTGGCGGCGTACTCAAAGCCGATGATGCTGTCGGCCGGGGATTCGAGTTCCACCGAACCGACGGGCGAGCCGGTGGTGGTTTCGAAAGCAATATTCAACTTCGCATGGCCGTGCTCGTGCGCTTTATGACTGCGCTGTTGGGCATACAAGGAGAACGAGGCAAGCGACAGCAGAACGAAACGGAGCATGCGGAACTAGTCCTTGTAAGGTTCGATCGAAATGCCAGAGAGCTGAAAGCCCACATCGCCGTAGGGGCTCTTTATGGTCTGAATCTGTAGTTTTCCTTCTATCCAGATGGGGTCCCAGAAACTCATCTTCACCTTTTTGGCGCTCGTCATTTTTACTTGGACGATTTGGTTCGGGGGCGGCGGAGGGGTATGGATACAGGCACCGACGTAGGGAACGAGCAAGAACTCGTTGACGATCTCGGCTTCGTCTTCAAGGGGAACCATGTAGCCGGGGATGCGGACCATTTTGCCCTCGAGGGCTTTGAGGGCCGGGGTGATCTTGCCGGTGCGATAGTTCAGTTCGCGGAGCATCCGCCAATCCATTTTAGTGGCGGCTTCTTCGGCGTAGGCGACCTGAACGAAACCTGCCGACAGGCTCGGCTTGGCTGGGGCAGCGGACTGGAAGTCCGGGCGGACCATATCCCGATTGACCACGTAGGCCACCATCGAGAGCATGAGGGCGATCATCAGTCCATGAACAAACTTCATGCAGTAGCTCCTTAGACTCTAGGATGCCACGTTTCGAGCTGCCGGGTAAAGCCTGGGGACGATACGGGACCGCTTGGTTCCAGATCCAAGCCGTTCGCCGGGGCGGAACGGCTCGTGCGTTGCGGAGGGAGCGGCGCGACTAGATTGGATATCATAGCGAGACACTATGCGCTTCCTTCTGCTTCTCGTGTCTATATTTTCCGTATTGTGTCTGCACGGGCAGACGGTGTCGGGGTCACTTTCGGGGACGGTGGTTGACCCATCGGGAAACGTGGTTCCCGCAGTGGGCGTGAAATTGTCGAGTGAGCGAACGGGCGAAGAGCGAACGGCGACGACGAATGAAACGGGGGACTTCGTTTTCCCTGCTTTGCAGCCGGGAACGTATACGGTGACTGTGGAGGTAACGGGATTTCGGCCGCTGAAGAAGACGGGGAACGTGCTGAGCGCGGCTGAGCGACTGAGCGTGGGGAACCTGGCGCTAACGGTGGGGTCGGTGACGGAATCGATCACGATCGCGGCGCAGGCGGTGACGGTGCAGACGAGTTCGACGGAGCATTCGGCGCTGATTGGAGCCCGGCAGTTGGAGCAAATCTCGATTCGAGGGCGGGACGTGGTCTCGATGTTACGGATCCTGCCGGGCGTTTCGCAGGGGGTCGATACCGAGTTTCTGGGTGGGAGCTTCGGGACGCAATCGCCAAACATTCAGGGGACGCGGAGCAATTGGAACAGCCTGCAGGTGGACGGGGTGACGGGAAACGACCTCGGGAGCCCGGGGACGTTTTCGAGCCCGATCAACATGGACGCGATTGGCGAGGTAAAGGTGCTGATGAACAACTATCAGGCCGAGTACGGACGCAACGGCGGAAGTTCGATCAACGTGGTGACGAAGTCGGGATCGCGTGAGTATCATGGGTCGGCTTATTGGTTTAAGCGGCATGAGAGCTGGAACGCGAACAACTTCTTCAATAACCGGACTAGGGTGCCGCGGCCGATTTACCGCTATTCGACGGTGGGAGCGACGGTGGGCGGGCCGGTGAATCTGGGTCGGCTGATGCCGGGCAGTAAGGACAAGGTATTTTTCTTCTATTCGTTTGAGAAGTCGTGGGTGAAGAATCCGCAGGCGGTGCGGCAGGTAACGGTGCCCTCGGCACTAGAGCGGCTGGGCGATTATTCTCAGACGGTGGATGTGAACAACCGGCCGATTCTGATTCGGGATCCGCTGTCGAATGCCAACTTCCCGAACAATGTGATTCCGGCGAGCCGGATCGATCGAAACGGGCAGGCGATGTTGAACATATTTCCATTGCCGAACCAGTTGAACCGGGCGGTGACGGGGGGCAACTTCAACTACCAGTTTCAGGAGGCGATCGAACAGCCCCGGGACCAGCACCTGTTTCGAATTGACCTGCGGCCGACGGCGAACGATTCGATCAATGTGCGGGGGTCGACGTGGTACGCCGATTCGCTGGGTTATGCGGTGGCGGCGGGATCTTCCAACTGGGGTTTGATCCGGCAGCACTACACGTTTACCGACAATGGGATTGTATTGAATTGGGCGCGCATTCTATCGCCCCATACGGTGAACGAGTTTACGGGCGGGGTGCGGCATTCGGTGGAGAAGGGTCCGCCGGAGAGCGATGAGCAGTTGAAGAACGTGCTGCGTAAGGACCGCGGGTTGAGTGGCTTGGGCCAGTATTATCCGGGGAACAACCCGCTGGGGGTGATTCCGCAGGCGAGTTATGGGGGCGTGCCCGGAGCGGCGGCGATTACTTACGACGGACGGTTTCCGCTGCGCGGAGCGGACACGGCGATCAATTTCAGCAACAACGTGACCCATACTTGGGGGCCGCATACGTTGAAGACGGGGATCAGCTTTGAGCGGATTCGGAACTATGAAGGCGAGCAGGGGACATATGGGGGGAGCTTTGCCTTTGGGCGGGATGTGAACAACCCGTTCGATAGTAACTACGCATATTCGAACGCGGTGTTGGGCCAGTTTGCGTCCTATAGTGAATCGGCGTCGCGGCCTTCCAATGAAGGACGGAAGACGACGATGGGATGGTTTGTGCAGGATACGTGGAAGGTGAGCCGGAAGCTCACGATTGATTACGGCATGCGCTTTGTCTGGTTCAACCAGTGGTATCACGCCCGGGAGACGGCATCGGCTTGGAACTCGGGGCTGTTCGATGCCAAGAAGATCCCGACGCTGTACGGCCCGATTTCGACGCCGCAAGGGCGGCGGGCGGTGAATCCGCTGAGCGGGGCGATTCTGCCGGCGGTGTTTATCGGGGCGTTTGTGCCGGGCAGCGGGGACCCGTTCAACGGTTCGGTGGTGGCGGCGGACCGGTCCTATCCGCGAGGGTTCCGGGATCAGGCACCGGTGTTATATGAGCCGCGATTTGGCATCGCTTACGACCCCTTCGGAGACGGCAAGACGGCGATTCGGACGGGGTTTGGCGTTTTCCACAACACGGTAGCGCCGGGGGTCCGCGGCTTTTCGCAGAACCCGCCGACGCAGCAGACGCCGCAGGTTTACTACGGTAATTTGGCGACTTATTTGACTTCATCCGGGGTGCTGTTTCCGAATAGCACGTCGACATTTGAGCGGAAGGCAGTGACGCCAGCGATGTATAACTTCACGTTCGGGGTGCAACGGGACATTGGCCGCGGGACGGTGGTGGACGTGTCTTACGTGGGTAATGTGGGCCGGCATTTGCAGGTGAGCAAGAATCTGAACGCGGTCCCTTACGGCGCGCGATATCTGCCGCAGAACGCCGATCCGTCGAACCCGGCGACGCCCTTGCCGGACAACTTCTTCCGCCCCTTTCCAGGTTGGGGAACGATCAGCTACAACGATTTCTCCAGCACGTCGAACTATAACTCGCTGCAAGTGACGGTGAACCGGCGGCTCGCGCGGGGTTTATCGACGAGCTTGGCCTACACTTATTCCAAGGCGATGG
>JBKJLJ010000157.1:0-6123 GCA_046597015.1 Bryobacteraceae bacterium | reverse complement strand
GCTACGCCCTCAGCCAACGGTTCATCACCCTTCTCATCGGCCTTACACTCATCGGCCTCGGCCTCTGGGCTTTCGCCCAACTCAAAATCGAAGCCTACCCCGACATCTCCGACACCCAGGTCGTCGTCATCACTCAATACGATGGCCGCGCCGCCGAAGAGGTCGAACAACAAGTCACGGTCCCCATCGAACGGGCCCTCAATAGCGCTCCAAACGTCATCGCCCGCCGCTCCCGCACCATCTTCGGGCTCTCGGTGGTCGAACTCACCTTTGACTACGGCACCAACGACTACTTCGCCCGCCAGGTCGTCCTCGAAAAGCTTCGCGACGCCAACCTCCCCGACGGCGTCACCCCCGGCCTCGGCCCCCTCTCCACCCCCATCGGAGAACTCTATCGCTACACCCTCTCCGGAGGCGGCCTCGACTCCCGCAAACTCCGCGAACTCCAGGATTGGGTGGTCGAACCCCGCTTCCTGCAGGTTCCCGGCGTCGCCGATGTCACCCCGTTCGGCGGCCTCGTCAAGCGCTATCAGATTCAGATCGAGCCCTTGGCCCTTGCGAAGTACAACCTATCGATCCCTCAAATTGCCGAGTCCATCCGCGCCAATAACAGCAATGCCGGCGGTGCGATGCTCGACAACCAGCAGCAGTCCATGGTCATTCGGGGCGTCGGCCTCATTCAAAACCCGTCTGACATTGAAAGCATCGTGGTCGCCGAAACCAAAGGCGTCCCGGTCTTCGTCAAGGATATCGGTCGCGTCGAAATCACCTCCGCCCCGCCCACCGGCATCTTCGGCGTCGGCCCGCAAACCGGTGGCGTCGAAGGCATCGTGCTCATGCGCCGCGGCGAAAACCCTTCTGAAGTTCTGAAGGCCATTAAAACCGCCGTCGACGATTTGAACGAAAGCCGCCTGCCGGACGGCGTTAAAATCGCCCCTATCTACGACCGTACCGACCTCGTCAATAACACCCTCACCACTGTCTCGAAGACGCTCCTCGAAGGTCTCCTCATCGTCGTCGTCGTTCTGTTCCTCTTCCTCGGCAGCGCCCGGGCCGCGCTGTTGACCGCCCTCACCATCCCGCTTTCGCTCCTGTTCGCCTTCATCTGCATGCACTTCGCCGGCATTCCGGCAAACCTCCTCAGTCTCGGTGCCCTCGACTTCGGCATCATCGTCGACGCTACGCTCATCATGGTCGAACACAGGCTTCACTCGCTCCATGAGCGTCAGCACGAAGCCGGCTTCGTGCAGGGCGGCGGGGTCCTCGCCGCCATCCGCGACGCCGCCCTCGAAGTCGAGCGCCCCATCTTCTTCTCCCTGCTCATCATCATATCCGCCTACATTCCGCTCTTTACCCTCGAACGGGTCGAACGCAAACTCTTCACCCCCATGGCCTTTACGGTCTGCTTCGCCCTCCTCGGCTCCATGCTCCTCGCTCTGACCCTCATCCCGGTCCTCGGCACCTATCTTTTTCGAAACGGAGCCAAAAGCTGGGAAAACCCCGTTCTGCCCTGGCTCGCCCTTCGCTATAAATCCATCTTGAACCGGGCCCTCCGCCGTCCCTTGATTGTGTGCGCCATCTCCGGCGGCGTCGTCATCGCCGCCTTCGGCCTCGCTGGCGCACTCGGCATCGAGTTCCTCCCGAATCTCGACGAAGGCGTCATCTGGGTCCGCGCCAATCTGCCCCCCGGCATCTCCCTCGAAAAGTCCTCGCTGATCGCGGTGCAGATTCGCAAAATCATCGCCGAATACCCGGAGGTCAAACTCGTCTCCTCCCAAACCGGCCGCAACGATTCCGGCACCGACCCCTACGGCCCCAACCGCAGTGAGTTCTTCCTCAGTCTCACGCCGTATGACACATGGCCCACGGGGATCGATAAAGCCAAACTCATCGAAATGCTGAGTAAAAAACTAAACGAGCAAATTCCCGGAGCCGCCTTCAGCTTTACCCAGCCCATCGTCGACAACGTCACCGAGTCCGTCACCGGTTCCGCCGCCGATCTCGCCGTCATCATTCGCGGGCCCGACCTCGCCATACTGCGCCAAAATGCCCAAAAGGTCCTGGCCGTGATCCGCGAGGTTCCCGGTGCCGCCGATACCGCGATTGAACAGGAAGCCGACCAGGCCCAACTCCGGCTCCGTATTGACCGCCAGGCCGTCGCCCGCTACGGCATTAACGTCCGCGACGTCCAGGATCAGATCGAAATGGCCATCGGCGGCCGCATCGCCGGCACGATGTTCGAAGGGGAACGCCGTTTCGATATCACCGTCCGCTATGTCCCCGAGGCGCGGACTAACATCACCGCCATCGGCAACCTCCTCGTCCCCACCCGCGAAGGCGGCCGCGTTCCGCTTTCCCAACTCGCCGAAATCAAGGTGGTAAACGGAGCCAGCATCATTGCCCGCCGCGAAAACCAACGCCAGATTACGGTTCGAACCAACATCCGCGGCCGCGACCAAGGCAGTTTCGTCGTCGAGGCCCAGCAGCGCTATGACCAGGCCATCAAGCTTCCAGCCGGCTACGAGGTCAACTGGGGAGGCCAGTTCGAAAACCTCCAGCGGGCTAAGAAGCGGCTCACGGTCATCCTGCCCATCACGATCGCCATTATCTTCGTGCTCCTATTCTTCATGTTCGGCTCCCCTAAGTACGCCGGCCTGGTTCTGATGAACGTCCCCTTCTCGCTCGTGGGAGGGATTCTGTTCCTGTACATCCGCCAGATCAACCTCAGCGTCTCGGCCGCGGTTGGGTTCATCAGCTTGTTTGGGGTCGCGGTGATGAGCGGGGTGTTGGTAATTGCGGAGATCAACCGATTGCGTCGCTCAAACCCGGATTTACCGGTGAGTGAGGCGATCATCCAAGGTTCGCTCGGCCAACTCCGCCCTGTACTGTTGATGGTAGTGGTCGCGCTGCTGGGCATGGTGCCGGCGGCGCGGGCCAGCGGCATCGGTTCGGACGTGCAGCGGCCTTTAGCGACGGTGGTCGTCGGAGGTTTGCTCTCGACTCTTTTCTTAACTCTATTCGCGCTGCCCAGCATGTATGCCTTGGTAGTGCGTTCTCCCAAGGAAGTGGCCCAATGATGAAACTGCGATTGACAATTTACATTAACGAAGCGGACCGGGTTGGTGAGGTCGCTCTGTACGAAGTATTGGTTCGGAGGTTGCTCCATCTGGAAATTTCTGGCGCGACGGTGATGCGGGGGGTGATGGGATACGGTAAGCACGGCAAGGTGCATCGTCAGCGCTTGTTTGGTGTTTCAGACGACCGGCCGATGATGATCACGGCCATTGACGATCCGGCTCGTCTCCGCGTGGTATTGCCGGAGTTACGGGCGATGGTCCCGGAGCGGCTGATGATTGTGGAGGAGGTGGAAGTCTTATGACGCGAAGGCTGAGCGCCGCGGGTTGTGGACTGGCGACAGGCCTGGCGGCGCGTCTGGTGCTGCCGGGGCATCCCACGATGGGACTGCCATTGACGGCGGCCTTGAGCGTGGCGGGGGCGTTGATGGCCGGCCTGATCACCGATCGACTCCGCTTTGAGCAGGCGCGATACCTGATCGCGGCACTAGGCGCGTTGGGGATGTTACTCGCCTACGCGCTTCTTGTTCGTTAGATTCATGGGGCTACGCAGGCCCAAACTGCCCAGCCAGAGAGCATTGTTATTGTTACGGACCAGAATCTACCAAGGGTCGTTTGGGCTTGGCCAATCGGTAATGACCCGCCACTGGGGCAAGGAGCGCCGTTGATTCCCGTGATTCCCGAAAGAGCCCAGGAGCCCCGGTTGCGCCCGCCCCGATCGGAACGACACCCCCTATCGCCCCTGTGACTCGTCCTCACGCGGTAAGTTGCTCCTGTAAGACATCCGGTACAATGAAAGGCTGTGGAAGCGGAATCGGGGTTTCAGAGCATCGGAGAGCTACTGCCTTGCAACGACCCGGAACTGCGCCGAATGGCCCGGCAGATACTGCGGAGAAAACGCGCCGAGCACACTCCGCTTGTCAATGAAGCGCTCGTCCGGCTGTGTAAAGGTAATCTTGTACCCTGGGACGAATCGGCGCAGATCGTCGCCCTCGTTCTTCCCGAGATGCGCCGGGAACTCACTGACCACGTTCGCGCGCTTCATGCTCAAATGCGGAGCTGGCACCTCCGCGGCGAAGGACCCGCAGATGTGGTGGCTGGGCACATAGATGCCGACACCGTCGTTGCCATCGACCTGCGCTACTACGGAACTGGGAGACTACTCGCCACTGGTTGTTGCTTTCCCTCAAGGTCGACGGATGAAGCATGACGATCTGATCCGGGCGGCGTATCCTGAGTTGCGCCTGATGGCCGGCCGACTGATGCGGCACGAACGGGAAAACCATACGCTGCAGCCCACCGCCCTCGTCAATGAAGCGTTGCTCCGGTTGATGGGCACGATGCCGGAGATGCCGCTGGGGCAGTTCCTCGCCTTCGCCTCTCGAGCGATGCGGAACGTCCTGGTCGACCACGCTCGCGCCCACAAGGCGCTTAAGCGCGGCGGCGAATGGGTTCGCATCCCGATGGAGGAAGCCGAAGCCAGTTGGATGCTGAATCCCGATTCCGTGCTCGAACTGAATGGAGCACTCGAACGGTTAGGGGCGCTGGACCCGCAGGCTCTTTCGGTGGTCGAGCTGAGACACTTCGGCGGCTTTAACATCGGCGAAATCGCGCGCATTCTCGAGATTCCGGAAGGGACGGTCAGCACAGTGTGGCATCACGCCCGCCTCTGGCTCTACCGGGAGTTAGCGAAACCGGTCGATTAGTTGAATGTCCTTGTTCCCGATATCGGTCTGCGAGAACAAGAAGCTGCGTTCATCGGGCGAGAGTGCCAGGACCCAGCCGAACTCCCGGTCGAAATGATGCAGGAGTTGGGGCGTCCTGGCCCCGTTCGGCAGCAGGTACAAGGCGGGTAACTGGGACTTCGGCGGCAGCGCGATGTAATAAAGTCCCCGCTGGCTCGGCGCGAAGAGCGTCCGTCGATAGACGCGATCGACGACCTGCTCAATCGGCCCGTCCGGGAGGGTATAGCGAAAGATTCCGTCCTGCTCGTGGTTGTGGGTGAAGTACAGATAGCGGCCGTCTGGCGATTCATTCACATACTGGGCCCCGGGAAGCGGTAGCGGCGAAGCCGGCTCAAGCGCGGGATACGGTGCGCGCCACACCTCGGGAGCGCCGGCGGCGGTATGGCGCAGGAAGAAGACGGATTTTTGGTCGTGGGTAAAGTTCAGTAAACTGGCATTCTCCAGGATCGGGGTCGGCGTTTCCCGTCCATTTATCGGGGTCCGCAATACGGTCATCCGATTGGGGTAGCGAACGCTGACCAGGAGAGATTGGGAGTCAGGAGCCCAGAGCGCGTCAACGCCGTCCGCATCTGGAATCTGGGTGACTTGGAGGGGATTCTGGCCGTCAGGGCTGGAGATCCAGATTTGATGACTACCGGAACGGTCTGAGAGGAAAGCCAGGTAATGTCCATCGGGAGACACGGCGCCTCCTTCGTCATTCCGGGTGCTGGCGACGATCTGTTCCATCGCCGCGGGGCCGGAACGGTCCAGATGGAACCGCCAAACATTATCGTCGGAGGGGTCGATGGAGTAGGCCAGTTTCCACGATTTGGCCGAAATGGCGAAGGAGTTGACGGCTTCTGAGACGACACTGATCCGAACCGGCTGCCCGCCCCGCGCCGGAACCCGCCAAAGGGCGCTGAGCCCCAGCGGGCCATTGAGAAAGACAAGGTCGCGGCTGTCGGGGGTCCATCGGATCGCGTCGATGCGTTGGTCGAGGAACGTGACTTGGCGAGGGGAGCCGAGTAACTCCACTTTGGGCGAGACCGGGACGACAAAAAGGTTCGCCGAGCGGCCCTTCCGGGAAGAGAACGCCAGAAAGCGCCCGTCGGGTGACGTGGCGGGAAATTGGAAACGGACACCGGTGTCGGACGGGGACAAAAGATTCGTCCAGGCGCGGGTAGCGACCGAGAAAAGTCGCAGTCCTCTGGACGAGCTGCCCAGAAGCCGGGTGTCGGCGATCAAACTCTGACCGTCCGGTGCCCACGTATAGTCTTCCATAGTCGCGACGCGCGTCAACTCGGTGGGCGACGCTCCGGGAGGGC
>JBKJLJ010000025.1:0-5394 GCA_046597015.1 Bryobacteraceae bacterium | reverse complement strand
TTGCTTCTGTGTGTGGAATTTTGCCGCCCGGGGTGGGTGGTGTTCGGCGTGGGGGGCGGCGTGATGATGGCGGTGGGGGGCTACCATTTGGCGCTGCGTGGGGCGGGATGGGGCTTGGTGGGCTTGGCGGCGTGTTGGGTGGCGCTGGCAGTTGCTTCATTTGGGGTATGGCCGCGGTGGGTGGGTTGGGCGGCGAGCATTGGAATGCCGGTGGTGTGTTGGCGCATGGGAGCCAATGCCGGCTTGGTTTTGCCGCTCGTGGGAGCGACATGGTGGTTGCTCGGCATCGCGGGACGTGCATTGCAAAACAAAAGTGGACTAGAATGATTCCAGCTCGTCTCTATTCTTTGGCAAAATAGGGAGTACATTTCAGGAGAGATATGGCCCGTAACGAAGAAGGCGAATTTGAACTGGTGCTTGGCAACAAACAGTTGTTGAGCGTGTTTTTTATCCTGGTCGTTTTGCTGGGGGTGTTTTTCACGATGGGCTATATTGTGGGGAGGAACAATCCCAGCAACGAGGCGGTGAATCTGGCGGCGGCGCGAAAGCCGGCTGATTTGGCAGGGGTTCGCCCGAAAGAAGTGGATGCGCAGGGCCCGCAGATGAGCGAGCCGAAAGTGGTGGAATCGCCCCGGGCGGAACGGAAGAAGCAGGAGCCCAGCAAGGTCGATCCGCCAAAGCCGGAGCCCATTAAAGTGGAACCTCCGAAGCCGACGCCCGTGAAGCCGGAAGAGAAGAAGGCAGAGGCAAAAAAGAAAGAAGAGAAGAAAGAAGTCTCGAAGGCGAAGGAAGTGCCGCCGCCTCCTTCCGTAAAGGCTGCGCCGGGTGGGGTGAGCAAACCGGCGTCCGGTTCCTACTTGCAGGTGGCCGCGATTGATATGAAAGGCGCCACGATCATGGTGGACTCGTTACGGAAAAAGAGCTTTTCGGCGGTGGTGATGGAAGGCCCGAGCGATAAGCCAGAACTCTTCCGGGTCGTTGTTGGCCCATTTGCGACCGCTGAAGAGATGGCGCGGACGCGGACTCGCCTCGAGGAGATTGGCATTAAGGGTGCCATGTCGAAGAAGATTAAGTAGTGAGTGATTTAATTCAGATTGCGCCGCGCCCCCGCTTGCCGGAATGGCTGCGGAAGCCGGAGACGCATTTTGAGTCGGTCCATCTGCTGAAGCGAGAACTTCGGCAGAAGCGGTTGCATACGGTTTGCGAATCCGCGAAGTGCCCGAATATTCACGAGTGCTTTCATCGGGGCGCGGCGACGTTCATGATTCTGGGGAACCTGTGCACCCGGGGCTGTGCGTTCTGTTCGGTGCCGAAGGGTTCGCCCGCGAAACGGGAGTTTACTCTGGACGCCGAAGAGCCGGAACACGTGGCGGAGATGGCGGCAGAGATGGGGCTGCGATACGTCGTGATCACGAGCGTTAACCGGGACGAGCTACCGGACGGCGGATCGGCGCATTGGGCGGCGACGGTGCGGGCGGTGCGGCGGGCGCTGCCGACGGCAAAAGTCGAAGTGCTAACGCCGGATTTCTGCGGCGATATGGATGCGGTGGCGCGGGTGCTGGATGCCGGGCCGGACGTCTATAACCACAACATGGAAACCGTGGAACGGCTCTATGGCAAGGTACGGCCTCAGGCAGACTATCGACAGTCGCTGGATGTTCTGGCGTTTGCGCGGAAGTATCAGCCGGAGACGCTGACGAAGTCCGGGTTAATGGTGGGGCTGGGAGAGCGCGTCGAAGAGGTGGAGGAGTTGCTGCGGGATCTGCGGGGCTCGGACGTGCACGTCGCGACGATTGGACAATATTTGCAACCGACGCGTCGAAACATGGCGGTGGCCGAGTACGTGACGCCGGCCAAGTTCGATGCCTATCGTGACTACGGGATGGCCCAAGGGTTTCAGATGGTCTTTAGCGGGCCGTTTGTGCGGAGTTCCTATATGGCCGATGTGGTGGAAGAGCATGCATCTGCTGCTGGCGTCGATTAGCGGGGTTTTGTTGGCCCTGGCCTTTCCGCGTTTCGACGCGTGGTGGCTGGCGCCGTTGGCGTTAACCCCGATAACGATGGCGTTAAGCCGGGAGTTTGTCCCCTGGCGGCGATTTGTGCTGGGCTGGGTGATGGGGGTCGTATTCTGGGCGATTACCTGCAACTGGATTGCCTCCGTTTTGGAGGTTCATGGGGGCATGGGTTGGTGGGGCGGATGGGGAGCGTTCGCCTTGTTCTGCGTGCTGAAAGCGATCCATTACGGGGTGTTTAGTTTATTGGGTGGGGTGCTCGTGCGCCATTGGTACGGCCCTCCGGCGATGGCGTTACTGTGGGCTGGACTCGAGCGAACGCAGGAACCGTTGACGCTCTTTGGATGGCTGATGCTGGGGAACGCGGGGATTGAGCAACCGATCGCCATGCGGTTGGCGCCTTACACCGGGGTCTACGGGATTTCGTTTGTTTTTGCGCTGATGGGGATTTGCGTCGCGTTGCTGTTGCTGCGCCGGCCGCGAACGTACACGGCTTGGGTGGTGTTCGCGCTGTTGCCGGTATTCTTGCCGAAGTTGCCGGAAGGGTTGAAGCCGACGGCGACAGCGGTGGCGGTGCAGCCGAATCTTCCGGTGGCCCGGGATTGGACGGCGGAGCTATATCTGGAGCAGAAGCAGCTTTTGTCGGCCTTGACCTTGGCGGCCGGGGAGCGGACGCGGCCGGCGCTGGTGCTGTGGCCGGAGACTCCGTCGCCGATATTTTACGACCGTGATCCAGACTTGCAGGGCCGGGCGAAAGAGATTACCGCGTCGCTGCAGGCACCCATGCTGTTAGGTGCGATATCGAGGACGGCGACGGGTCAAGTGTTGAACACGGCACAGTACGTGAGGCGGAACGGGGAGGCGGGGGATCGATACGCTAAGGTGTTTCTGGTGCCGTTTGGGGAATACGTCCCGGAGCTGTTCTCCTTCGTAAATCAAGTGAGCGGAGAGGTGGGCGCCTATACGCCGGGAACGCGGCTGACGACGTTTGCGGCGGATGGGCGAGGGATTGGGGCCTTTATCTGCTACGAAAGCGCCGTGCCGCATCACGTACGGGAGTTCGCGCGGGCGGGCGCCGAGGTGTTCGTGAATCTATCGAACGACGGGTACTTTTTTGAGACGGCGGCGCGGGAGCAGCACTTAAGCTTAGTTCGCATGAGGGCGGCGGAGAATCGGCGTTGGGTGCTGCGTGTGACCAACAACGGCATCACGGCGAGCGTCGATCCGGCGGGAGCGGTACGACAGAGTTTTCCTGGTTTTCAAGCGATGGCGGGATCGTTGGGATTCGGTTGGAGGGCGGACCAGACGCCCTATACGCGTTACGGGGATTGGTTTGCGTGGATGGGGCTGGTGGTGGCGGGAGTTTGTCTCGCGTTGACGCAGTGGCCGAACTATTTGGACGAGAAGGCTAGAGCGGCACAGCGATTGCCGCGAGGATCTCCGCGATGAGCCGTTCGGCGGCGGCGGAGGAGCGCTGCGAAGTGGAGGCGCGGGAGTGCAGCGCGACGCGGTGGGCAAAGACCGGGACGGCGAGGCGTTTGATGTCGTCGGGAGTGACAAACGCCCGTCCTTCGAGGAGCGCCAGGGCCTGGGCTGCGCGGTAGAGGGCTTGCGCCCCGCGGGGGCTGACGCCGAGGGAGAGCGAGCTGTGGGAGCGGGTTTGCTCGACGATCGAGAGGAGGTAGTCGACCAGCGAGTCGTCCACGATGATGTTTTCGACCGCTTGCTGGAGCTCCAGAATTTCAGCTTGGCTCAACAACGCCGCAGGTGCCGGAGATTGACCGGGGCTATTGCGGCGAACGATCTCGCGTTCACTGGCGGCGTCCGGGTAGCCGATGCGAATCCGCATGAGGAAACGGTCCAGTTGCGACTCCGGGAGAGGGTAGGTGCCGTGGTGCTCAATCGGGTTTTGCGTAGCGATCACCATGAACGGGCGGGCGAGCGGATAGCTGCGGCCGTCGATGGAGATTTGTTGCTCATTCATGGCTTCGAGAAGGGCCGATTGGGTTTTCGGCGTGGCGCGGTTGATCTCGTCGGCGAGGAGGAAGTTCGTAAAGATCGCGCCGGGTTTGAATTCGAACTCCTGCGTTTGGGCGTTGAAAACCGTGACGCCCAGGACGTCTCCGGGGAGCATGTCGGCGGTGAACTGAATGCGCTGAAAGCGGCTATCGACGGCGCGGGCGAGGGCGTTGGCCAAGGTGGTCTTGCCGACCCCGGGAACGTCTTCAATCAACAGATGGCCACGCGAGAGAAGGCCGACCAGACTGAAGCGAACGACTTCCGCCTTGCCGCGCAGGACCGTGCCGAGGTGGGCTTCGAGTTGGTGGAGGCGGCTGCGCAGGGCGACCGAGAGATCGCTAGCCGTTGGCGCCATCATAGGAGAACTCCCTTTCAAACAAGATAACCTGATTTCGTGGAGAAAGAATACTTACGGCGGGCGATTGCGTTGGCCGAACAGAACGTCCGTGCCGGTGGCGGTCCGTTTGGCGCAGTGATCGTGAAGGACGGCAAGATCGTCGGAGAAGGGGTGAATCGGGTGACGGCGAACCAGGACCCGACCGCCCACGCCGAAATTGTGGCGATTCGAGCGGCGGCGACGGCGCTGGGCTCGCATGACCTGCGCGGCTGCGAGATCCACACCAGTTGTGAGCCTTGTCCGATGTGTTGGGGCGCTATTTTATGGGCGAGAATCGATCGCATTTTTTATGCCGCTACTCAGGTAGACGCGGCGGCGGCCGGTTTCGATGACGCGAATTTTTACGGGGAACTGGCCAAGCCGGCCGATCAGCGGCGGACGCCGATGGTGGGGGCGCTACGGGACGAGGGGGCGGTGCCGTTCTCGGCATGGCGAGAGTTTTCGGGTAAAGTACGGTACTAGTGAGCGAGCTAATCTTAGACGGGATTTTCAAGGACTTCCCGACGCATCGCGTGGTGGACGGCATCACGCTGACGATTCCGCAGGGGTGTTTTTACTCGCTGCTGGGGCCGTCTGGCTGCGGGAAGACAACTACCTTGCGGATGATTGCCGGGTTCGATGAGCCGGACCGGGGGTTGATCAAACTGAACGGCCGGACGCTTAACGGCCTGCGGCCGTACGAACGCCCGGTCACGACCGTATTTCAAAGTTATGCGTTGTTCCCGCATTTAACGGCGGCCGAGAACGTCGCGTTTGGCCTTCAGCGGCGGAAGGATCCGGACACGGCGCGGAAGGTGCGGGACGCGTTGGAGTTGGTGCAATTGAGCGCGAAGGCGGATCGGCTGCCCGCTAAGATGTCTGGCGGCGAACGGCAACGGACGGCCCTGGCGCGGGCGCTCGTCTTGGAGCCCGAGTTGCTGTTACTCGACGAGCCGCTGTCGGCGCTCGACCCGGCGTTGCGAAAGC
>JBKJLJ010001065.1:0-4585 GCA_046597015.1 Bryobacteraceae bacterium | reverse complement strand
CGGCCGTATCGCCGAGCATCGTCTCCGTGCGGGTGGTGGCGACGGTGAGCACGCGTCCAGGCTGGCCGGTGACCGGGTAGTCGATCTCCCACAGGCTGCCCGCCGTGTCTTCGTGGTTCACTTCCAGGTCAGAGATGGCCGTGTTGCAGCGCGGGCACCAGGTGACCATGTATTCACCGCGGTAGATGAGGCCGTCTTCGTGCATGCGGACGAACACTTCGCGGACGGCGCGAGACAAACCATCGTCGAGCGTGAAGCGATTGCGGGTCCAATCGACGGAGTCGCCGATCTTGCGCATCTGCCGTTCAATGTTGCCGCCGTAAAGCGCTTTCCAGTCCCAGATTTTGGCTTCGAACGCTTCCCGGCCCAGGTCGTAACGGGTGATGTTTTGTTTGGCGAGGTCGCGTTCCACCACCATCTGCGTGGCGATGCCGGCGTGGTCGGTGCCGGGAATCCAAAGGGTGTTGTCGCCAATCATCCGGTGGTAGCGGGTTACGACGTCCATCTCGGTGTGGCCGATCATGTGGCCAATATGCAGCGAACCGGTCACATTCGGCGGTGGGATGGCGATAGAAAACGTCTTGCCGGGTTTGTTCGGGTCAGCTTTATAGATGCCCGATTCTTCCCACCATTTGGCCCAATGCGGTTCAAACTGCTGGGGCTCGTACACTTTTTCGAGTTGCATTTGTGAATCTACTAGTTTACCAACTCCTTCACCCGCGCTAGCATATGGGGGTGCACGAACTATCCTATTTTCGGGCGAACACCGAAGCGATTGCCGCTCGCCTCGCGACCCGGGGCTATAGCCTGGACGTTGATCAGTGGCGCGTTTTAGACGCCGAACGCCGGGGCGCCGTAACCGAAGCCGAACAATTGAAGGCGCAGCGAAATGCGCAGAGCATGGAGATCGGCAAGCTGAAAAAGGCCGGCTCCGATACCACCGCGGCCCAGGCGGCGGTCCGCGCTATGGGCGATCGAATCGCCGAACTGGACGCCAAGGTTGTCGCTGTCGATGAGCGTTTTCGGGATCTGTTGACCGCGATTCCCAACCTGCCTCATGAGTCCGTGCCGATAGGTAAGTCGGCCGATGACAATGTCGAGATGCGCCGCTCGGGCACCCCGCGCGAGTATGCGTTTGAGCCGAAGGCCCACTGGGACCTCGGCGTGGATTTGGGAATACTCGATTTCGAGCGCGCCGCGAAGATCACCGGCGCACGGTTCGCAGTCTACTTCGGGCTAGGCGCTCGGCTTGAACGTTCGCTCATGAACTTCATGCTCGACGTGCATACCCGCGACCACGGCTACACCGAGGTTCTGCCGCCGTTCCTCGTCAATTCGGCGAGCTTGTTCGGCACCGGCAACCTGCCGAAGTTCGGCGACGATCTGTTCAAGATTGAGAACTCGGACTATTGGCTGGCACCGACGGCTGAAGTGCCGGTGACGAATCTACTCCGCGATGAGACGCTCGAACCGGAGCAGTTGCCGATTCATTTCTGCGCCCATACGTCGTGCTTTCGCAGTGAGGCGGGCAGCCACGGCCGGGACGTGCGCGGCATCATTCGCCAGCATCAGTTCCAGAAAGTGGAGTTAGTCAAATTTACGACCGCCGAACAGAGCCACGCCGAACACGAGAAGTTGACGGCCGATGCCGAGGATATCCTCGATCGGCTGGAACTCCCCTATCGCCGGATGCTGCTCTGCACCGGCGACATGGGCTTTTCTTCGGCGAAGACGTACGACCTGGAAGTTTGGCTCCCCGGGCAAGCCGCCTACAAAGAGATCAGTTCGTGCAGTAATTTCGAGGCGTTTCAGGCGCGCCGAGCGGGCATTCGCGTCCGCGGGGCCAAGAACAAAGTGGAGCCGGCGCACACCATTAACGGCAGCGGCTTGGCGATTGGCCGGACCTGGGTCGCCATCGTCGAGAACTACCAGCAGGCCGACGGAACGATCACCGTTCCGTCGGTGCTGCAGCCTTACTTACAGGCCGAAGTCATTACTAAGTCCGGAATTCTGCGTTAGATCCGATACAGCTTCAGCTTGGCCTCGTCGAGTTCCACGCCGAGGCCCGGCCGCTCGGAGGCTCTCACCTTGCCGTCGCGGAATTCCAGGCGCTCGGTGACGACGTCGTCAAGGTAGGCGACTGGGTTCAGAATGTCGCAAGGGAACTCCTCGGCGCCGATGCCGGGGCTCGCCATCGCCAGATGCGCCATCGCCGCGCTGGCCACCCCGAGTTCCAGATTGCTCCCGACCGTACACGTCAGCCCGGCGGCTTCGGCGATCGCCGTGATCTTGCGGGCGGAGCCGATACCCCCGCCTTTGCCGACGTAAACCGAGAGAATATCCGCGGCACCTGCGCGGGCCAGGGCCATCGCGTCCTGCGGCGTATTACAGCTTTCGTCGGCCATCACCGGCACCGAGACCGCGCGGCGGACATCGACCATCCACTGCAGGTCCAGAGCAGCCACGGGCTGTTCGGCGAAGATCAGCCGGCAGCTTTCATGAATCTCGCGAATGCACTGAATCGCGACGCGCGGGCTCCAACCGCCATTGGCGTCGATGCCCATAGGGAAGTCCGGGCCGATGGCGTCGCGCACGGCTTTAACGCGGGCGATATCGGCCTTCGGTTCGATGCCGACCTTCACTTTCAAAGCGCGGATGCCAAGGCCGATCGCCCACTCGGCGCGGCGGGCCGCTTCGTCTGGCGCGAGACCAGAGACGGACATTTTGATAGGAACCCAGTCCCGAACCGCGCCGCCCAGCAGGCGGAACACCGGTAAGTTGGCGGCCTTGCCGAGGATATCCCAAAGAGCCATTTCGACGCCGGATTTAGTAAACGGATGGCCAAACACGCAGCGGCGAAGCTTCGCCGAGAGCCGCTCAATGTCGCGCGGGTCTTCGCCGATGAGCGCCGGAGCCAGGAAGGTATTGACGACATAAACGGCCGTCACCGCGTCTTCGCCGCTCCAAACCGCGGTGCAGGATACTTCCCCGAGGCCGTACAGCCCTTCGTCCGTCTGTATTTTCAACATCACGAACGGCGACTGATCGTGGAGCCCCAGGCTGCCTCTAATCACTAACTCCGGACGTATCGGAACCCGAACCGGGTAGGTTTCAATAGCAATGATCTTCATAGAACGCCGTACTTGGCAAACACATCGCGTAGATAGGCTCCGGCCTGTAGCTCGGCGCGGGAGTGGTTCTCGCGGTTTACCTTATCAGCGGCAATCGTCAGCGTCTCTTCGACGATGGCCGCGGGGATGACGATGATGCCGTCGAAGTCGCCGAAGACGAAGTCGCCGGGGTTCACGATCACCTCGCCGCAGTCGACCGGGACGTTGTACCCGGTGACGATGCCGCGCCCCATCGAGTCGACCGGTTTCATGCCGGCGGCGAAAACAGGGAACGCAATTTCTTCAATTTTCCGGATATCGCGGACCAGTCCGTCGATCACCGCGCCCCGTGCGCCGCGCGCCTTGGATGCCGTGGAAAGGAGTTCCCCCCAGGGCGCGTTGCGGGCCGATTTCTGGGTGCCCACCACAGCAATTTCACCCGGCAGGAGGCTATCGACGGCCTCGATCTCCAGACCGTAAGCATCGGCCGGGATGTGATAAACGTCCGAACAGGTAATCGTGCGCGCCCAACCGGCCATCACGCACCCCGGGTGTACGGGGCGGAGGTATTCGCGCATCGCTTGGTGGCGAACTCCGAGTTGGTCTAAGGCATCGGAAACAACAGCGGTGTAGAGTTCCCGCTGGGCCATTTCCGCTAGTTCGATCCGCTTGGCTTGGTCCATAATGTGAAACCAGTTTACAAGGAACGCCCCGGGTTTGAAGCCAGGGCGTCCAGAATGCGGGGTGGATTATGCTTTCAGGTTTTTGCCGAAAAACTCGAGGGTACGGGTCCAGGAGAGCTTGGCGGCGGCTTCGTCATAACGCGGGGTAGTGTCGTTGTGAAAGCCGTGGTTGGTGTTGTCGTAAATAAATGCTTGATAGGGCTTTTTGTTCGTTTTCAGCGCTTCTTCGTAGGCGGGGAGACCAGCATTGACGCGGGTATCGAGGCCAGCGTAATGGAGCATCAACTGAGCCTGAATCTTCGGCACATCGGCCGCCGGCGCCTGGCCACCGTAGTAGGGAGCGGCAGCGCTGAGGTCGGCACCCATCCGGACGGCGAGCGCATTGCAGATGCCGCCGCCGAAGCAGAAGCCGACGGCGCCGACTTTGCCATTGCCTTCGGGGTGGGCCTTCAGCCAGCGGGCAGCCGCCTCAAAATCCATGCCCATTTTGCCCCGGTCGACGGTGCCGAACAGCTTGCCGCCCTTCTCGTCGTCGCCCGGATAGCCACCGACAGAGGTGAGGCCGTCACCAGCAAACGCCAGGTAACCGGCCGTGGCCAACCGGCGGGCCACGTCTTCAATGTAAGGGTTCAAACCGCGATTTTCGTGGATCACGAGCACGGCGGGAAACTTCGAACCCTTAGCGGGCTTGGCGAGGTGGCCCTTAATCTCGCCGTTGCCGTTGGGCGACGGGACGGTAGCCGTACTGGTGAGGATGCGCGGATCGCTTTTCGGCACCTGTTCGGCAAACGC
>JBKJLJ010001040.1:0-4601 GCA_046597015.1 Bryobacteraceae bacterium | reverse complement strand
TTGCCCGAAGAGACGATGCTGTCGCGCCTGCATTTTGCCATTGAGTACCTGGACGACGGCTGGGTTGTGCGGGACTTAGGGAGCAAGAACGGGACTGCATTGAACGGGCAGTTGCTGACCCAGGCCAAGCAGTTAAAGGGTGGGGACACGATTACGGCCGGGCGGCTGGTGATAACGTTCGAGCCGAACACGGCAAAGAAGGAGCAGGTTCCTTCTCCGCTCGAGTTCGTCGACGAGGCGCCTTCGTCGCACCCGACTTCGTCGACCGTAGTGTTTCGGTTGGATCCGTCTAAACTGGCCGAGGCGGCGCTTCCGTCGACCCCGCAGGCTCCCGATTTGGCGGCTCGCCGAATGGAAGCTCTGGTGAAGGCCGGAAAGGAGATCGCGAGCTTTCGACCCTTGAGCGAGTTGTTTGAGGTGATCCTGGAACTCAGTCTGCATGCGGTGGATGCCAAGCGCGGCGTGCTGATGACGTTCGAGAATGGGGTGTTGGTCGCACGGGCGCACCGGGGCGATGGGTTTCGGGTATCGACGGCAGTGCGCGATAAAGTTATCAATGAGCGGTCTTCATTACTAGTACGGGATGCGTCGATGGACGCGATGTTGAAGTCCAGTGCGACGATTGTGGCTCAGCGAATTCGGAGCTTGATGGCGGTGCCGCTGCAGACCGATACGCAGGTGACCGGGTTGCTGTATGTGGATGCGACCGACCATTTGCGTTCGTTCGATGCCAACGATTTGAGTTTGCTGACCGTTCTGGCCAATATCGCAGCGATTCGAATTGAACATGCGCGCTTGCTGGAAGTGGAGCAGACCGAGAAGTTTATGTCCCGGGAGTTAGATCAAGCGGCTGAGATCCAGCGGGGGCTGCTGCCGCAGTCTATGCCGCAGATTCCGGGGCTGGAGGTGGCGGGGCGGAGTGCTCCTTGCAAGTTGGTGGGCGGTGACTACTTTGACTTTTTCGTGCTACCAGATGGCCGGGTTGCGTTTGTGGTTGCGGACGTAGCGGGGAAGGGTCTATCGGCGGCGTTGTTGATGTCGAATTTACAGGCTCGGGTGCAGGCGCTGATGGAAGTGGAGTTCGACGTCGCCCGCCTAGTGACCCGATTGAACCACAGCTTGAAGGCCAATACGCCGGACAACAAATTTATCACCGGCTTCTTTGCGATGTTGGATCCGAAGTCGGGATCGATGACCTTTACGAACGCGGGGCACAATCCACCAGCACTGATTCGGAATTCGGGGAAGATTGAACTGCTGACAACGGGGGGACCGGTCCTAGGAATTTTGCCGAACATCCCATACATGGGCGGGCACACGACACTGGAACCAGGTGAGAGTTTGGTGATGTATTCGGATGGGGTTTCCGAGGCACCCAACGCGGCGGACGAGGAGTTCAGCGAAGAAGCGGTGGGCCAAATTGCGCTGGCTTGTAAGGATCGTTCTGCAAACGAAACCATGCTGGAGATTGGGCGGCAGTTGCGTTGCTTCCTCGGCGACTTGCAGCCGGTGGATGACGTTACGTTACTGGTGGTTCGCCGCCCGCCTACTGTTTAGGAAAATTCGGGTCGGCGAGGACTTCACGCATTTGTTTGACGTGGCGTTCGGTGTGTCCGCTGATCATGAATGCCATCTGGTAGAGATCGATGTCGTTGCCACCGAGGGAGAACGTGCGTCCGCGGAGATCTTCGTTGGTCTGCTCGACGAAGGCGATCGTGGCGTCACGGCGATCCCGGAAGGCTTTGACGACCTGTTCCTGAGGGCCCAACTTGCCCGTAGGTTTGAGCGGTTCTGGCGCTTGTGCTTTTTTTGATCGGTCGGCTACCATCACGGGAACCATTTGATCGACTTTGTCGCGATTGGGGCGGGCGGCTTCGCGTTTAGAATCGTTGACGGGTGAATTCTTGAGGGTAGAAAGGAGCAGGCCACGGAGGAAGTCTTCGCTTTCGGCCAGATGCTCGGCGCATTCGGCGACGCTCCATCGGTCGGGCGCAGACTTGAATTTCCATTGGGCTTCCGAGAGGCCGGCGGTGGCATCAACATAGAGCTTACGGGTGGCCTGGAGGTGGCTCATCGCCCGGTCGCGTTCGCCTTGACTGAGGGTTTCTGCACCGAGCGGCAGGAGGGTTGCGAAAAGGAAAAGCAGTTTCATCGTTGTTCCGTATCCATTATCTAATGATTTTCGCTCGACCGCCGATAGATCTACTGTGTTGATCTTGCTAGCGTCCCGATTGTAGTCACCTCATGTCGCTTCCAGACCGCCAACCATCCGTTTTAACGACACCGCTTGCCGAAGCGGGCGTGGTGACTCCAGTCCGGTTTGGACCTGGCCGGGAAACTGTCGCTGCGGATTTACGGTTGCCGTTGATTCTGCCGAATTCAACCGAAATAACCCAAGCAACGAAGATTTTGGTGGTCGATGGAAATCAGATTAATCGACGGCTTCTGAAATCGATGCTTCGGGCTGGGAATCACGAGTTTATTGAGGCGGCGACGGGAATGGAGGCTCTGGAACTGATTGCGGCGCAGTCGGTTGATTTGATTATCGCGGACTTCCTTTTGCCGGGGATTGGTGGCACGGAATTGTGTCGGCGGTTGAAGTCGAACCGGAAGACGCAATTTATTCCGATCCTGATGTTGACGAGTGTCCACGGGTCCGATTACGAAGTCGAGGGGATTGAATCGGGGGCCGACGAGTATTTGACCATGCCGCTGCACCCGTCCGTGGTTCGGGCTAGGGTAAACTCGCTGTTACGGCATAAGGCAGCGGTCGATTCGCTCGAAGAGGCAGAGACGATTCTGTTTGCGCTGGCGCAAGCGGTCGAAAACCGAGACACGGGGACCGGAGAGCATTGCGAACGGCTGGCGACGTACAGCGTGGCGCTGGGGCTGGCGTTGGGGTTGCCAAGAACGGATCTTGTGGCTTTGTACCGGGGCGGGTTTCTGCATGACATCGGCAAGATTTCGATTCCTGACTCGATTCTGCTTGGAACCGGAAAGCTGAGTGCGGACCAGTGGAAAGTGATGGAATTGCACACCCTCCGTGGAGTGGAAATCTGTAAGCCGATGAAAACACTTGCCCCGGTGCTGCCGATTATCCGGAGCCATCATGAGCGTTGGGACGGTACGGGATATCCGGATCGCTTGGCCGGGGATGATATTCCGTTGTTAGCGAGGGTTCTGCAAGTGGTTGATATTTTCGACGCCCTGACGACGAAGCGTTCCTATAAACCGGCATTTACGAAAGTGCAAGCGCTGGAGATTTTGAAAGAAGAGGCGGCAAAGGGCTGGCGAGACCCGGAGCTGGTCTCTCTATTTGTGGGGATGCAGCAGGGGGCCTTGCGGGATTCCAAGGTCCTTCTGGACTCCGATTGGCCGGAACTGAGCTCGACGATGCAATCGTTGCAGAACATGAATCGACATTTGCAGGAGTAGTCTTCGAGGGTTAGGGAACGGTCCAGTCAATCAACTAGAAGTTGCGGTTGCGGGCGATGGGCCGATGGATGGACGTTCATGGCGACGCGATTGACGGTACGACGGGAAACTCGTTTGCGAGTATGCCCGACGTTTTGACCGAGGATCCCGCGGAGATGGCGGTGATGATTCGGGGTGACGGTGGATCTTGGTTCCGCTGGGGCAGGAAAAGGGAAGAAAACTTTGGCGGTTGAAATGACGGCGAAGTGCAGGGCTTTGCCGGCGTCCGGGGATGACGAGTTGTTTCGGATGGAGTCGAAGGCGAAATTGATGGGCAATTATTGTCCGGGAGTTCGCTCGATTGGTGCGGTAGCCCAGACAACGCACCAGCCGTCGCGCTCCCTTTGATCGAGAACCTTGAGTCCGGCGGTGAGTTCCGGGATTTGGTCCGCAAGGAAGCCGCTCAGAAGGAGCGGTGCGGAGAGGCGGAGGAGATCGGGGAGGACTTCGCGCATCACGGCGAGATGGATATTGCAGATCACAAGATCGGCGGCACCGGGGCGGACGGAGTTGGCCGAACCCTGCCAAACATGGGCGTGTTGCCGGGCCAGTTTGACGGCGGCCGGCTCCACATCACAGGCCCAGACCGTGGAGGCGCCCAATGCCCGGGCGGCGGCGCTGAGGATTCCGGTGCCGGTCCCAACGTCGAGAACGGTTTGGCCGGGGCGGAGGACCTGTTCAAGGAGTTCGAGGCACAGTTGTGTGGTTTGATGTTCACCACCACCAAAAACGTTGGCTCCGATCATGGCGAGGCGGAGCCGGCCGGGCGGGGTGGGATCGTCGCGATCGGGAGGGCAAAGGAAAAAACGCTCGCCAATCAGGAGGGGCTGCCAGTCATCCCACCAGACGTGACTCTGCTCGGGCGTCGTTTCGACCGTGGAGGAGTGGGCGGCGGCGAATCTTTCAGCTGTGACGGCTGACGCGAAGAAGACCTGGTAGCCACCGTTGTCGTCGACAACGCCCTGGATAGGGTAGTCGTCCGACCAGTCGGCGAGCAGGTCTTCCCACTCTGCTTCCGAACAGTGGAGGTGTACGGAGAAGCTCACTATTCGCGGTTGAGCGCTTTGACGCGCCAGTAGGGTTTGGCTTTTTCGGCGGGGTCCATCGTGTAGGTCTCGCTGGTTTTG
>JBKJLJ010000992.1:0-3945 GCA_046597015.1 Bryobacteraceae bacterium | reverse complement strand
CGACACCCGCCGCTGGCAGCAACGCCACCATCCACCGATGCCCCCCAAACCACCATCCGGCCACGTCGAGTGCCCGCAACAAAAACGCCGAAGCCGTCCCCGCCAGAATCGCGGCGGCCAGCGTCCGCCAAATCATCGCCGCTGCCTCGCTAACCACTCCGCCCCCTTCCGCACATACAGCTCCCGATCGCGCAGCCCCTTCTCCACCAACGCCGCCGTCACCTCCCGATATAGCCCCCGCCGCGCCGAACTCAAGAAAGCCACCATCCCCGCGCGTCGAACCCACATCTCCGGCGCATCGCTCCAGCTCACAAGCTCTTTCTCCAACGCCGGATCCCGCTCCAGCGCCGGGCCCAACAACTCCGCCCCCACCACATCGCAATGCGCCCAGTTTTTTACATACCGCCGTAGCCAACTTCGGTACAACGGAATGTCAGCCTCCACCCTCGGCCGCGCGTACAGTAACAGCCCTAACGTGCCCTCCTCCATCCCCCCGGTCTCCCACAAACCCTTCGCCACTGCCGCCCGCTGCTTCGCCGGCAGCCCCGCGAACTCCCCTCCAAATTCTTTTGCTAACTGCCGAACCGCCGCCGTCGAAATCCCCCTGGCTTGCACCGGCTCGCGAAAAAACCGCTGTGGATTCACCGTCGCCGGCAGTCTGCCTAACTCCTCCAGCAGCCGTTCAAGCATTCGCCTCGAGCCGCTCCACCTTCACCCGCGCAATCCGATTCCGCTCCATCTCCATCACCGTAAACCGCAACTGCTCATGCCCCACCACCGTCCCCACCACCGGAATATTGCCCAATTGGAACAGCAAAAATCCCGCCAAAGTCTCGTACCCATCGTCAGACGCCAACTCCACACCGTACTCATTCGCCAGGTCCGGAATGTTAATCATCCCGTCGACTTCGAAGCTCTTGCCGTCCATCTCCACCTTCGGCCGCGAAATGTCGTGCTCGTCTTCAATCTCGCCGAAAACTTGCTCCAGCACGTCTTCCAGCGTGACCAATCCGGCCACCGAACCATGCTCATCCACCACCATCGCCATATGCGTGTGGTGCTCCCGGAACTCGTCCACCAACTCATGCAACGATTTCGTCTCCGGCACGAACAGAGGCTTCCGCATCACCTTGCGCAGATCGAACGCCAACACCATCCGGCGCGCGTCCTGCGCCGCCCGCCGCCGCATCCACACCTGAACCAGATCCTTCAAATGCACCACCCCCACAATCTGGTCGGCGTCTTTTTCATACACCGGCATCCGAGAGTATTGGTGCTCATTCAAAATCAGCAACACGTGGTCGAGCGACGACAGCACGCTCACTGACACCATCTGATTCCGCGGCACCATCACCTCCCGCGCCGCAAAATTCGATAGCTCCAGCAACCGCCGAATCGCGTCTTCTTCAAACTCCTCTAAATGCCCCTCCGTCCGGCTCGAAGCCACAATAAATTTCAACTCCTCCACCGAATGCGCCGCCCCATGATTCTCCCCCGTCACCCCCAACCGCGCCGAAATAAAATTAGCCGATCGTTCAATCGTCGTCACTAGTGGCCCCGCAATCCGCGAAAACACGAGCAGGATCGGAGCCACCAACACCGCCAACTTATCCGCCGCCGCGAGCGCAATATTCTTCGGAACCACCTCGCCCATCACCACGTGAAAGTACGTCATCATCGCAAACGCACCCGTAATCGCCACCCCATGAATCAACGCCGTCGTCGCCGGCGTCTCCATCGGCTTCAACCAGCCCATTACCATCGTGAACAGCGTATCCTCGCCCGCCCAACCCAGCCCCAGACCCGTCAGCGTTACCCCTACCTGCGTCACCGACAGCTATCGCTCGGGATTCTCGAGCAGCCCCAACGCCACCTTCGCCCCCGTATCCCCGTCATCGGCCAGACTCTGCAACCGCGACTTCCTCACCGATAGCAGCGCCGTCTCCGCCGCCGCGAAAAAACCATTTAGCGCCACGATAAACACGAGGAGCAGAATCTTATAACCGTAGTTGCCTTCTGACATATATGGAAACGTTCAACCGATACACTTAAGGAGTGCGCCCTAACCGACTCATAAAGTTTATCAACTCCCTAATCGGACTCCTCATCCTCGCCGCCGCCGGGGCCACGTGGTGGTACGGTTGGCGCCCCCTTCCCCAAACGTCCGGCACCCTCACGGCCCCCCTCGCCGCCCCCGTCGCCATCCATCGCGACGCCCGCGGTCTCCCCTCGATCGAAGCCAAGTCGCTCGAAGACCTCCTCTTCGCCCAAGGCTTCGCCACCGCTCAGGACCGCCTCTGGCAAATGGAATCCCTCCGCCGCGCCGCCTCCGGAACGCTCTCGGAAGTCATCGGCCCCTCCACCCTCCCACTCGACCGCGAAATCCGCTCCCTCCGCATGGCCCGTATCGCCGAACGCCAACTCGCCGCCCTCTCCCCCTCCGACCGCGCCATCCTCGCCGCCTACGCCCGCGGCGTGAACCACTACATCCGCACCCAACGCGGCAACTACCCCATCGAGTTCCGAATCCTCGGCTTCGACCCCCGCCCCTGGCGCATCGAAGACTCCCTCTCGGTCGGCCTCATCATGTTCCGCAACCTCTCTTCCACCGGCCGCATCGAACTCCAAAAAACGCTGCTCCTCGAAAAAGGCGACCGTGAAAAAATCGACCTGCTCTTTTCTGCAAGGGGCGGGCAGGACGTCCAACCCGGCTCCAACGCCTGGGTCCTCTCCGGCACCCGTACCGCCTCCGGCAAAGCACTCCTCGCGAACGACCCCCATCTCGAACACAGTCTCCCCGGTGTCTGGCACGCTGTCCATCTGCGCGGAGACGGCCTCGACGTCACCGGCTTCACCGTCCCCGGCGTCCCCGGCGTCGTCATCGGCCGGAATCCCCGCATCGCCTGGGGCATCACCAACCTCGGCTTCGACTCCCAGGACTACTTCCTGGAACAGCTCGACCCCAACTCCGGCCGCTATCTCTACAAAGGGCAGATCCTCCAAGCCGAACTCGATCGCGAACTCATCCCCGTCAAAAACGCCCCTGCCGTCGAGTTCAAGCAATGGGTCACCGTACACGGTCCCGTCTCCACCATCGGCAACCGCCAAGCCGCCCTCCAATGGACCGCGGCCGCCCCCGTCACTTTCCAGTTCTCCCTCCTCGCCCTCAATCGCGCCACCAACTGGACCGAGTTCCGCGCTGCCCTCGAAACCTTCCCCGGTGCCTCCAGCAACTTCGTTTACGCGGACGCCGACGGCAACATCGGCCTGCAAGTAGCAGGCCAACTCCCCATCCGTCGCAATCGCGCCGGAGACGTCCCCGTTGAAGGCACCTCTGGCGAGTTCGATTGGCATGGCTTCATCCCCTTCGCTGACCTCCCCAGCTTCTACAATCCCCCCTCTGGCCGCATCCTCACCTCTAATCAGAATCCCTTCCCCCCCGACTACAAGTACATCGTCTCCGGCAATTTCGCCCCCCCTTACCGCGCCCGCCAAATCGCCGATCGCCTCGACAGCCCCGAGATCAAAAAATGGACCCCCGCCGATACCATTCGCCTCCAAGCCGACGTCTACTCCGGCTTCTCCCATCACCTCGCCGCTCACGTCATCAAAGCCTGGCAGCGCCGCCAAGCCTCCGATCCCAACCTCGCCCCCGCCGTCGAACTCCTCAAGCAGTGGAACGGCCAGATGATGCCAGAACTCCCCGCTCCTCTCGTCATCACCTATACCTATCAGCACCTCCGCCGCATGGTTGCCGAAAAAGCCGCCCGCCAGCCCGGTGCCACCTACGAACTCCTAATTGCTGCCGCTCACATCGAATCCCTTCTCGACCGCCAAACCCCCGGTTGGTTCCCCGATTGGGACGCCGTCCTCCTCCGCGCCCTCGGCGAAGGCATCGAAGAAGGGCAACGCTCCCAAGGCTCCGATGTCCGCAAATGGCGCTAC
>JBKJLJ010000946.1:0-4993 GCA_046597015.1 Bryobacteraceae bacterium | reverse complement strand
ACTTTACCTTTGAATATTACGAAGCCGTGTTCATGACCGTCGGCGGACTGCTCGTCGCCACCGCTCATTTCCGCAATCTACGTCTCGCCAAGTCGGCCTGCTGCGCGACCGCGTAGTCCAAAACAGCCCTGCGGCCGGGGCAAGGACCACGTGGGCAAGCTAACGATTCAATTTGGTCGCAACTTCGTCGCGCTCCCCCGCGTCCCAGTCTCTAAGCGTTTGAGCAACACTCTCCGACCCGCCCTCAGCGTCCGCCGGGAGTGCGCGCTCTAAACCAGGAGGGCCCATGCGTATAGCTTTCTTTACCGATTCCTTTCACGAAGTAAACGGCGTTGCGCACACCAGTCGCATGTTGACCGCCACCGCTGAGCGTTTAGGGGTTCCCTTTCAAGTCGTCTGCGCGGGTCCTGCCGGCCCCGCCCCCGGTCGTCGTCTCCAAATGCCCCGCGGCCCTGCCTCCTTCGCCGTCGAAAGCGATCTCTTCTACGATCCTCTCTACTACCGTCACTACTCGACGGCAGAAGCCCACGTCCGCTCCTTCGCCCCTGATGTTATTCACATCACCGGCCCCAGCGACGTCGGCACCATCGGAGCTGTAATGGCCAAAAAACTTGGCCTGCCCCTCGTCGCCAGTTGGCACACGAATCTCCACGAGTATGCCGGGGAGCGCCTCCCCAGCTTCGTCCCTGGTACCCTTCGTCGCGGGGTAACCGCTGCTTCTCTGCAAGCTCTCGGAGCCTTCTACCGCCTTGCCAACGTCGTCATGGCCCCCAATCCTGAGCTTCTTTCCCTCGTGGAGCGCGTCTCTGGCCGGCCTGGCTTTCTCATGCGACGCGGCGTTGACACGGTCCTGTTCGATCCGGCCAAGCGAACCCATTTCAGCCAAACCCTGCGGATCGGCTGCGTTGGGCGCCTCTCGGTCGAAAAGAACATCCACTTCCTCACAAGCATCGAACGCCATCTGCTCGCGCACGGCGTCACGGATTTCAAAATCTGCATCATCGGGGACGGCACCGAACGCGAGAAATTGGCTAGGGATATGCAAAACGCCGAATTCACCGGCGTGCTCCGCGGAGAGGCTCTCTCCCGCGCCTATGCCGATCTTGACCTGTTCGTGTTTCCGTCTAGAACCGACACCTTCGGCAACGTCGTCCTCGAAGCCCTGGCCTCCGGCGTCCCGGCGGTAGTTACCGCCTCCGGCGGCCCGAAATTCATCGTCAGCGACGGCGAAACCGGGTTCGTCGCCCCCAATGACGACACCTTTCTCGCCCGGACCCTGGCCCTCGCCTCCGACGTCGGCCTTCGCCGAAAGATGGCCACCCAGGCCCGTACCGCTGCGATCGGCACCACCTGGGAAAAGGTCTTCGCCGAAATCGAAGTCGCTTACCAGGCGGCTATTCTTCGCCGGGGAGCACAGCCACAAACTCCCCGCGCACCAGGAATTCCCCTGGCTCCAGCTCCCATGCCTCGAACTCAGGATTAACAGGGGTCATCCGCACCAACTTATGCTCCCAGCCTTCCTCGTTCGTCACCCGCTTCTCGCTCGAATACACCTTCACGGTCAACTCGCTTACCCCGCTGGCAATTCGCTCTACCAACAGCACCTTTCCCTGCCGGCTCCCCCCTTTGGGCTCCCGGAAAATGCAGCGGCTGCCGTCCGGAATCAACGGCTCCATCGATCGGCCGCGTACCGTCACGATGAACATGCCCTCGGCCAACGGTACCCCGTCCGGAACCTCCTCCCACCCCGCCAGTTCCGGCAACTGTTCCTCACTCAGACCCCCAGCCGCTGCCCACGCGGCATAGACCGGCAGATGCGTCTGATACTTCATCACGACGGGCTCAACCGCTTCTCGGTAGAGCCGCGCCAACCGGGCCGGAAAACTAGCCACTCGCGTTGTCTCCCGCTCCGTAATCCGCAGCGTATGGGACAATTGGTCTTCCAGAAACTCCAACACCCGCTTCCCGCCCCACTCCCGACCCTTCGCCGCAATGTCGTCTTCGAGCAACGACAGCACGTCGGCCTCCCCCGAGGCAAACGATTCCCAATCCCGGCGCAGACGTAAATACAGGACGTCCTCTTCCACGTCCAGCAGCAGAACCCCCGCTACCTCTTTCGCCCGCCCCGGCAGTGCGACCTCAAGGTAGGCAAACTCAGCCCCCCTCAGGGCTAACGCCTCCACGGTCCCACAGCCTCCACTTCCATACCCACCTTATCGTCCCCTCCCTACTTTTTCTTAGTCGTTACATCCGGCCCATACGGATAGTAACCCTTCCGGGAGCGTACCTTCACATTGGGCAACGAAACTTCCACCCGCAAGTTCCGAAATACCCGTCCGGCGTCCTGCGCCTGCGGCGTAAATCGAAGCAGGTATTGCGTCGTTACCTCCCCAGTCGTGTTTGCCACCGCCCGGAACATACCCCGCGCGATCTCGGAGGCATAGCCCCCGGTGCCCACTTTCAAAGCGTAGTTCCCTTCATCCGATGGCGTCGAGAGATACCCCGAAACGTCTTTGTACAGCCCTTGGAGCGGATACTCAACCCGTCCGCCCGTCTCCTCGGTCAATTGCGTCAATACCTTCTCGCCTTCATTGTTGAAACCGAAGGCTACCGTCGAGACCCCGTAAATCGTCACCAAATTCCGCTGCGCGATCTCCAGCACCTCGTTCAACGTCTTCTTACTCGCGTTGTCGTGCCCGTCGCCAATCACGACGATGACGCGCCGAGGTTCCAGCGGCTCCCCTTTCACCAAACTCCGCGACGTACAAGCCATGTAGATCGCGTCATACAGCGCCGCGCCGCCACCCGGCTTCAACTTCCGCAGCTTCTCAACAATCTTCTGGGAATCCGAGGTCGTGTTCACCGCAAGCTCGGCTTCGTTGGAATACGTAATCAGGTAGCCGCTATACCGCGGATCATCCGGCAGCAGTGCCAACGCCAACTCGATCGCCGACTCCTGGTAATTCTTCCAATGCAACCGGCTCGTATTCGACAAGTCGAGCAGAAAGCCAACCACCACCGGTTGGCTTCGCTCCCGACTGAAATAGGTCAAGTCCTGCAGTTTGCCTTCGTCATAAATCTTGAAGTCTTTCTTCTCGAGATTCGAAACAAACTTGCCGTTGGCATCGGTCACCGTCACCGGGACAATCACCTCCGTCGTCGAGACGGAAAGCACGGGATCCTGCCCGAAGGCGAGTGCGGCCAAGAAGCCACTCAAAAGCAAACTACGCATAGTTCTCAATGATATCGCGTGTCGGTCGAAAAATTTCTAGTTGCCCGCCGTCGGACGACGTTTCAGCTTCGGCCGCTCGTCCTCGTCCGTCTTCGGCGTCTTGCCGTCTTCGTCCGGGTCCACCGGGCCCGTCGTCGATCCGGGTGCCCGGCGCAACTGCGGACGGTTCGCGTCCTGTGTGTCCACTTTCCGGCGATTGCTCATCGCCAGCAACCGATTCTTCACATCGTTGAACTCTGAGGTCGTAACCACGTATTCCGGCTTCGCTTCTAGCAACTCTTGAATGTTCTTCTGCGAAGTCGTAATCCGGTCATCGGTCGGCGGATGCGAAGCAAACACTTTGGCCAGCGTTCCTGGCTTCTTCTTCTCCATCGACTGCAACTTCTCAAAGAAGTCTACGAAGGACGAAGGATCATATCCGGCCTTGTACATATACTGCAAGCCCAACATGTCCGCTTCCCGTTCAAACCCACGCGAAAACTGCATGAAGCCCATCGGAATCGCGATGCTCGCCGCTTGCCGAATGCCATACCCGGCCCAACCGCCCATGAAAATCAGCGGAATCGTCGCCATATTGGCCAACTGCCCGCGAGTCGCCTGACGCGTACCGTGCCGACCCGCAATGTGCGCAATCTCATGCGCCATCACGCCCGCCAACTCCGACTCGCTCTCCGCCTTCATGATCAACCCGGAATTCACGAAAAAGAAACCACCGGGCAGCGCAAACGCGTTCACCTCTTCCGAATCGATCACTTTTATCGTCACCGGCACTTTCGTGTCCGAATTCCGGACGAGATTCTGACCTACCCGATTCACGTACTCCGAAATAACCGGGTCGTCGATGAGCTTGGCTTGCCGCTCGATCTCCTGCGCATAGCCCTTGCCCATCGCAATCTCTTTTTCGATCGAGTAAAAATTTACGCCCTTACCAGCATCGCGTTCGCCGATCGCCTCGACGTCCTTTTTACTCCCCTTCTTAATCTTGGAGTCGGCCTTGTCCTTGCCTGGTTCGGCCACCGGCGCTTTTGCTTTTGGTTCAGGCGGCTTAGCGTCCTGGCCGAAAGCCGTACCGATCAATAACGCGAGTGTCGTGATCGAATAAATTCCAAAACGTCGCATGATGGCCTCCTACAACTGTCCTTAGTATACTCCTTGTACCTGACGCATAATCAGTAGCATGGGTTTCGACATTTGGGAGCAGTACCGCGAAGAATTCCCCGTTTCGCGACATCTGGTTTACTTAAATCACGCCGCCGTCAGTCCCCTCTGCCGGCGCTCTGCTGACGCCATGCGCTGGCTTGCCACCGACGCCGAGCAGTGGGGCTCCCACCACTACGGCCAATGGATGGCCTGCTACGACGGCCTCCGCATCGCCACCGCCCAGATGATCAACGCCGCCCCCGGCGAAATTGCCATCGTCAAAAATACCTCCGAAGGCATCGCCACTGTCGCCCTCGGTCTTGACTGGCGCTCCGGTGACCGCATCGTCGCCTTCCACGGCGAATTCCCCGCCAACCAGTACCCCTGGCAAAAACTGGCCGCCAAAGGCGTGACGATCGACTGGCTCGAAGTCTCGGACCCCCTCGATAAAATCGAAGCCGCCGCCCGTGCAGCCCGACTCCTCCCCATCAGCTTCGTCCAGTTCCTCTCTGGCTTCCACGCCGACCTCGCCGCTATCGGCGCCAGGTGCGCCCGCCACGGCGGCTTCTTCTTCGTCGATGCCATCCAGGGCCTCGGCGTCTTCCCCCTCGACGTCCGCGC
>JBKJLJ010000920.1:0-2633 GCA_046597015.1 Bryobacteraceae bacterium | reverse complement strand
GCCGCCGCCTTCTCTTGATGCCTTCTCCGCGTACGTTGCGGGGCGGCTTGGCGTTTATCTTCTAAACGATTCGTACGCACAGCAGACACGCCCAGCGCCGGGGAGTGGGGCGAAGTTCTGGGGCGGGTTTGGGCTGCGCCGGGAGGCTTGTGTGCTTCAAGGCGGATGAGCGAGTCTCTCCGATGGAGAGGCGCCGGCTTGGCCCTTGCGCTTTGGAGTTCGCATTTTGATACACTCACCGCACCGCCACGAATGCTAATTCTTCGCGGCCATCCACCTGACGTCCCGTCAAGTGAGGAGTCGATCATGATCGGACTAATCGTTGCCCTGCTCGCGGCGTTACCCGCCGCCGCTTACGAAGGGGGTCCCCGGCCGCTGCTCCAGCGGAACCCTAAAGCCATCTCGGCTGCAAACTGGGCGGAGATCCGCGCCGAGCACGAGCGGCAACGGCAAGCGGCATTCCAGATTCCCGGGGGACATAAGGCGCGCAACTATGCGCAGCATTGGACCACCTACTTTGACGGATCCGGCTTCGACGTCAAACCGGACGGTGCAAGTTGGGAATGGGGCTTAGAGCTCCTCAGCTATGGATATCCTGGCCAGGAGAACGCGGTTTCGCACGCCCGCGTGAGCTCGCAAGTGGAGAAGCTGGCTTATCGATGGGACCCCGCGCTGACGGAGTGGTTCGTTAACGGCGCCAAGGGGCTAGAGCACGGATTCACTCTCGCGTCGCGCCCCTCTGGCAGTCACGATGCCGTCTACGTGCACCTAGGCGTACGGGGAAACCTCAGCGCACGCGTTTCCCTCGACGGCCGCGGCGTAGGCTTTCTCGACGCACAAGGTGTAACCGCGCTGAACTATTCAGGACTCAAGGTGAGTGACGCCGATGGCCGTGAGCTGTCCGCCCGCTTCACCCGAGAACCCGGAGGACTGCGCCTGGAATTCGACGTCCGCCATGCTCGTTACCCCATAACAATCGATCCAATCGCGCAACAGGCGTACCTCAAGCCCGCCCAATTTGGAACGACGCAGGCAGGGGACTGGTTTGGCTATGCAGTCGGCGTCAGCGGTGACACCATCGTGGTCGGGGCACCGCAGGAAGACAGCGCGTCCCTGGGAGTCAACAGCATTCCCGATGAATTGGCCGCGGGCTCTTCCGGCGCTGCGTATGTCTTCGTCCGGAACGCCGGAGCGTGGACTCAGCAGGCCTATTTGAAACCGGCGGCCGTCGGCCCTGGCGGTCAAGCCGGGGACCACTTTGGCTGGTCGGTGGCGATCAGCGGAGACACCATAGTAGTCGGAGCTCCCGATGAAGACGGCTCCACTACAGGTGTGAACACGACTCCCATCGAAGGCGCAAGTAACGCTGGAGCCGTGTATGTGTTTACCCGGAGTAGTGGCGTGTGGAGTCAGCAGGCCTATGTCAAGACCGCGAGCACACGGACGACCGACGAGTTTGGCATTTCCGTCGCCATCAGTGGCGATACGATCGTGGCGGGGGCGTATGACGAATCCAGCTCCTCCACTGGGGTTAACAGCGGGCCGAATACGGGCGCACCTGGTGCCGGCGCCGCCTACGTCTTCGTTCGCAACGGCAGTGTGTGGAGCCAGCAAGCGTACCTTAAGCCCGCAGCGGTGGGAACGACCCAGCAAGATGACCATTTTGGCAATTCGGTCGGTATTAGTGGGGATATCGTCGTAGTCGGAGCGTTTCAAGAAGACAGTTCTTCGACTGGAATCAACAGCACACCCAATGAATTGTCCGGTGGTGCGGCTGGGGCGGCCTACATCTTTTCTCGAAACGGCGGGGTGTGGAGCCAGCAGGCTTATCTGAAACCGGCTCAGGTCGGTTCGACCCAGGGGGGAGATCAGTTCGGGACTTCGGTGGGAGTAAGCGGCGACACGGTTGTGGTCGGCGCGCCCGCGGAGGCGAGTTCCTCGACCGGAATCAACAGCACGCCCAATGAGGGTGCCGGTTCCTCTGGTGCCGTCTACGTATTCACGGTGACCTCCGGCGTTTGGAGCCAGCAAGCGTATGTGAAACAGGCGGCCAAGGCGTTCTCACCAGTAGGTGATTTCTTTGGAGCGTCGGTCGCGATTAGCGGGGATGTACTGGTCGTGGGGGCGACCGGGGAGGATAGTGCTACGATCGGTGTCAACACGACTCCCAATCAGTTAGCAAGTCTTTCCGGTGCGGCCTACGCCTTCACGCGTACCAACGGAGTATGGAGCCAGCAGGAGTACATGAAACCCGCCGCGGTTGGAACCTCCCAGGCGGGAGATCAGTTTGGGCGGGCGATCGCGGTCAGCGGTAGTACTTTGGTGGTGGGAGCCAACCTGGAAGATAGCTCCACGGTGGGTATTAACAGCACGCCCAATGAAGGGTCAGTAGACTCCGGCGCGGCGTATGCATTTCGGTTCCCGATATCAATCTCTCCCCTCGGTGAAATGGTGGGCTCGAGTGGGGCAACCGGAAAGACGATTGCCATCACCGGCATACCTACCGGGTTTTCGAACTCCTCGTGGATTACCATCACCGCCGTTGCCTTGAGTGGAGCCGGCAACTCCACGCTCACCTACAACGTGGGAGCCAATCCCGATACGGTAAGGCGCGTGGGCAACATTTCGATCGA
>JBKJLJ010000682.1:0-4091 GCA_046597015.1 Bryobacteraceae bacterium | reverse complement strand
GCCCTCAACGCGCACCAACATGAGGTTGGCCACGTTGAGGGCCTGCAGCGGGAGATCGCCGTCCGGGCTGCGCTGGGGAGCGAGCCGAGGCAAGAGAGCTACTCCGCGCCCAGCGCCAAGCGAATGCCGATCTCGCATCAGCCCGGCCGATCCGAGTGACTACTTTTTCAGCGTCGGGTACGTGATGCCGAGTTGTTCGAGGTAAGTGCCATATTTCGCGGGATCATAGTAGAACTTCCGCATCTGCTCCCGATAGCGGTCCATCTTCTCGCGGTTCAGTTCAATCGCCGGTTGATCGGTATCGGCCATCAGCGGCTTGTACTGCAGGTCCTTCGTCTGCACCTCCTTGAAATACTTCCAGGCTTCGGCGAGGAGTTCCGGGCGGAGGAGGTAATCGAGGGCCGTCGCGGCTTGCACCTTCGCGCCGACGGCCGAACCTTTATGGGCGATCGGGGTGGCTTCGGCGATGGCGTTGGCCCAATGATGCCCGGGCAGATTCGGGATATTCGCGGGGTAGCGGAGGTAGGTCATCGGCATCACCCAGGAGATGTCGCCCACATCATCGGAGCCTCCGCCCTTCCAGGGCTGCGGGCCTTCGAGCGCCTTGGGCTTATCCGCGAGGGGATCCACTTTCGGCGACCGGACTTCGCGCTGGAGCTCGCGGGCTAAGCTCTGGTCGGCCTCGCTCCACTTGGGCATGCCGATCAGGTCGATGTTCTTCTGCTGCACCTCGGCCACCGGCTTGCTGAAGTGGCCCGGCCAAGCCGAACCGACGACGCGCTGCGAGACGGTGGTGCTGGAAGCGAGACTGGCCGCTTTGGCCATCGTCGTGCCGAACTCCGCCAGCTCTTTGATCCGCGGGAAATCCTGCTCGCGGAAGTAGTACCAAACGGTGGCTTCTTCCGGGACGACGTTGGGCTGGTCACCGCCGTTGGTGATGACGTAGTGGGACCGCTGCTCGGGGCGGAGGTGCTCCCGCTTGTAGTTCCACATGGTGTTCATCAGCTCGACGCCATCGAGCGCGCTGCGCCCTTTCCACGGGGCACCGGCGGCGTGCGCGGCCTCGCCCTTGAAGGTGAATTGAACGGAGACGAGGCCGCTGTTGATGGCGGGCTGGCCGTAGGCGGTAGCGAGTTCGGCGCCGACGTGGCAGCCCAGCATGATGTCGAGATCCTTCATCAGGCCGGCGCGGATGTAGTAAGCCTTCGTCGCTACCAGTTCCTCGGCGACTCCGGGGTAGATCTTCAGGGTGCCTTTGATGCCGTACTTGATCATCAGATCCTTCAGGACGATCGCCGCGACGAGGTTCACAGCGTTGCCGGAGTTGTGCCCTTCGCCGTGGCCGGGGGCGCCTTCAATGATGGGGTCGTGATAGGCGACGCCGGGCTTCTGCGAGGCGCGGGGGATGCCATCAATGTCGGTGATGAAGCCGATCACCGGCTTGCCTTGGCCGTACGTCGCGACCCAGGCGGTCGGGATGCCCGCCACGCCGCGCTGGACCTGGAAACCGTTTTTTTCGAGGACCCCCGTAAGATACTTCGACGTCTCGACTTCCTGGAAGCCGAGTTCGCCGAAGCTGAAGACCATATCGACGATCTCCTGGACCATCTTCGAACGGGCATCGACGCCTGCGATGGCTTCCTTCTTCAATTGCTCCAGGTTCGGGGTTTGCGCGAACAGGGCGCTTGAGAAAAGCAGGGCGGCAAAGAGCTTCATAGCTCTCTAGCTTAGCGCTGGGCGTGCTGACTTTTCGCAGGGGCGTTGTAGCGGACGCTGAGGTGGGGCGTCGCGAGCAGTTGGCTGCCCTTGGCCTTGGACTGCAAGCAGCTTTCGAGCATGCCGGAGACGATGAGCGTGCGGGCGGCCGGGTAGGGCGCGCGGCCGGTGGAGAACATCTCCTCGATCTTGCTGACGAGGCAGGCCGAGTAGGTCACATTGGGAACGGGCGTGAGCAGAAACTGCGTCGACATAGTGCCCTTGCCGCGAACCTTCGCCGCGAAGGTGTAATCCTGGACGGCGCCGTTGAGCATGAGCAGGGTGGTCTTCAGGCCGTCGTTTCGCTCGATGAGATAGGCGGCGGGCTTAGAGACCAGCTTGCGCAGTTCGCCGCTGGCGACGAGGTCTTGCGTGCGGCCATCCTTCTCCGTCAGACCCTTCGGCGTGTCGCTGCGGGAGAGGGCGGCGATGAGCAGTTCCTTCGAATACGGCGCGTTCCAGGCGGCTTCGCCTTCGAGCAGTTGAACGGATTTGACGCCGGTCTCGCCGCCCTTGCGGCGTTCGATCATGCACTGCATGGCTTCGAGGGCGTGGTAGTCCATCGGGTCGGAGCCGCCGACGCCGACCATCAACGCTTCGTCGATCTGGCTGCCGAGGGGGATCTCGATATCGGGCAAGCGCCAGGTGACGGGCAGGGAGGAGCCGGCGAGGATGGGGAACTTCAGGCGCTTGCCCTGGTCGAGCATCCACTTGGCCTTTTCGAAGCTGTAGGAGAGGTGTTTGTCGTTATAGACGGGGACCGCGCGGCCGTCCTTATCGAAGACGTCGACACATTGCTTGAAGAATTCGTGGCGCGGATAGAGGATTTGGCCGAGCTCGTTTTTGGGGTAGTCGCCGTGTTCGCCGATGATGAGGACGGCGTCGACGGCGAGCTTATCGGTGCCGCAGCGCAGGGCCTCGGCGATGGTGGGATAGACCTTGAAGCCGAACTCGGTGGCGCGGGCCTGGCTCTGGTCGCCGGCCGGTTTTTGGTCGACGTAGAGGGAGACGATTTGCATGTCCGGCTTGTGCCAGCGGCCTTCGTGCGGGTAGCCGACGAGAAAGCGGTCGGCCATGTGCTGGGCGTGGGAGAGGTACTTGTAGATGGTGGTGACGACGGCGATGCGCTTCATTAGGACCTCCAGAACGTGGACTCTTTGGTGGGTTGGTACCGGATGTTGAGATGGGGTGTCGCGAAGCGTTTTTGGCCGATATGCAGGCTTTCGACGCCGGCCGCGGTGAGGCCCGTCGTGAGCAAAGTCCTTTCGAGCGGGTAGGTCTCTTTACCGGTGAGGTACATGAGTTCGGCGTTGTAGACGAGGGGGCTGAAGAAGTTGGCTAACGTGGTTCGGCCATCGGGCATAGGCAGGTACATCTGCGTGGAGAACAGGTCCTTCTGGCCGGTGAGGCGGGCGGAGAAGTTGAAGTCGCGGATGAGGCCGCTCATCAGGATCATGGTGGACATGAGGCCGTCGGAGTGCTTGTAGCGATAGGCGACGGGCGCCTTGACGATGCGCTTCATGTCCTCGACGGTGGGGAAGATGTCGTTGAAGCCTTCGCGGGCGGGGACGAGCGTATGGCTGCGGCAGAGGGCGGCTTCTACGAGCTCGGTGGGCCAAACCTTTTCTTTGTACGCGGCCCAGAACTCGTCGCCGCGGTACGCCTGTACCCATTCGACGCCGGACTCGCCGCCCTTGCGGCGTTCGACCATGCCCTGGATGGTTTCGAGGCCGTGGAAGTCGTAGCTATCGACGCCGCCGTAGCAGACGCACATGGCTTCTTCGACGCGGGCGCCGGTGGGGAATTCGAGGGAGGGCGTACGCCAAGTGACGGGCAGGCTGGAGCCGGCCATCAGCGGGAATTTCATGCGGCGGGAGGTGTCGAACATCTCCTTGGCCCAGTCCCAGTTCCAGGAGAGGTGCTTGTCGTTAAAGACGGGGACGACGCGGTTGCTGGCTTCAAAGACCTTGACGATTTCCTTGAAGAATTCGTAGCGGGGGTACTTGGTTTGGCCCTTTTCGTTGCGGGCGTAGCGGCCGTGTTCGCCGACGAGCATGATGCCGTCGACGGCGAGCTTGGAGGTGCCGGCGGTGAGCGCTTCGGCGATGGTGGGATAGACCTTCATGCCGGGGAAGCGGGCGGCGCGGTCCGGGGTGAGGTCGCCGTTGGGACGCTGGTCGACGTAGAGCGAGACGAGGTCCATCGAGGGATGGTGGTGCTGGCCGTCCCAGCCGTAGCCTTCGAGGAAGCGGTCGACGATGTGTTGGCCGTGGGAGTGCTTGCGGTACTCAGTGATGACGGCGGCGATCTTCGGGCGGCTGGGGGCCCAGGGAAGC
>JBKJLJ010000489.1:0-4718 GCA_046597015.1 Bryobacteraceae bacterium | reverse complement strand
CTGTTCATCCGGAAACACCCGCGCCACCGGAATCCCTCGCACCATCAACTCGTCCTCCACCGCGTTCCCGATCCCCAAAGGAACTATCCCCCGCTCCCGCAACGCCCCCACCGTCGTGTCCAACTCAAACACCGCCACATCCGTGTTTCGCATGGATGCCCACACTACCCGTCGCACCCGCGCCGTAACCCTCCGCTCCACCGACGTATCTATAAAGAAACGGAACACCATCGTCCCACTCGGCAAAACTCGGTTGATCACCAACTCGTTCGTCCCCAACGAACTCGAGTAACAATGCCCCGCCGACAAAATATAAGCCGGGGCCTCATCCGGTACCTCCCCGCGGGGTACAATCCAACTCGCTGTGCACGACGCCCCGACGCGCATTTGCCCGATCCCGCTGTACTGCGCGTCTTCCATCAAAAGCTCAGAACTTCCCGTTACCCCGGCCCATAGCGAAGGCACCAACAACAAAATGCGCAAATGGAAAATCATCGTTCTCATTATCATCGCCGTCATCGCCGGCGGCATCGGAGCCCTCTATTACTCTGCCAGACAACTCGGCGCTAAGTTCGAACCCTACATCCGCGAGCAAGCCGTCACCTATCTCCGGGACCACTTTCAAGCCGAAGTCGAACTCGGCGCGCTCCGCGTCAAACTCCCCAAGTTTTCCCCCGTCCAACTCTGGCTCAACAAAGGCCGCGGATCGTCGGCCGGGGTCGAAGTCGATAATGTCATCCTCCGCCGCGGCAGCCCCACCCCCCTCTTCCGCATGAAGCACTTCTCCTTCACCGCCGACCTTGGCAAACTCTTCGATCCCGTCAAATACGTCCCCCTCGTCATCCTTGACGGTCTCGAAATCTATATCCCCCCCAAAGGAGAACGCCCGAAAACCGCATTTAAACCCGGCGCCAACAACGTCATCATCGAAGAGCTCGTCATCACCAACGCCAAACTCGTCATCCTCTCGAAAGACCCATCCAAAACGCCTCTCGAATTCGAACTGCAGCGCATCCGGCTGCTCTCTGCCGGCCTTGGCGTTCCAATGAAGTACGAGGCCTCCCTCCGCAATCCTAAGCCCCCCGGCCAGATCGATGCAAAAGGCGGGTTCGGCCCCTGGAATGGCGCCGAACCCGGCGCTACCCCACTCAACGGGGACTTTAACTTTCAAAATGCCGACCTCAGCGTCTTCACGGGAATAGCCGGCGTCCTCGACTCCCGTGGCTCCTTCAAAGGCGAACTCTCCCACATCTTCGCCCAAGGCAACGCCACCGTCCCCGACTTCCGCCTCACTATGGCGGGCAACCCCGTCCCCCTGCAAGTCAACTACGACGTTGAAGTCGACGGTACAAACGGCAATACCATCCTGAAGCCCATCCAGGCCGTTCTCGGCCAAACCCACTTCACCACCTCGGGCGTGGTTCTCAAGAAAAACGGCGATTCCCGCAAAACTATCGACCTCGACGTCCTCATGCCCAAAGGCCACCTCGCCGACCTCCTCCATCTCGCGATGAAGGGCACCACCCCCTTCATGACCGGCGACTTCTATCTCAAAACCAACATCCGCATCCCGCCCCTGGATGGCAAGGTGAAGGAAAAACTCATCCTCGACGGGAACTTCAAAGTTCAAAATGGCCACTTCCTCAGCTCGCAAATCCAGGACAAGATCGACGGCCTCAGCCGCCAAGCCCAAGGCCAGCCGAAGAATGACGCCATCGACGAGGTGTTCACCGACCTCACGGGTCACTTCCACCTCGAGGATCAATCTGTCGCGTTCAAAGATCTGACTTTTGCCATCCCCGGAGCCCTCATGGAGATCGGCGGTCACTATGAGATGGGCACCGAGGACCTCGACTTCCGCGGCACCGCCCGCCTCCGCGCCAAGGTCTCCCAAACTCAAACCGGCTGGAAGCGCTGGGCCCTCAAACCCGTCGACCCCTTCTTCTCCAAAAACGGAGCCGGAACCTTCGTCAAAATTAGAATCGACGGCAACCGCAAGGACCCCCGCTTCGGCCTCGACCGCAAAAAGGGCAAAGAAGATAAGGCGAAGGACTTGCCCGCGAGTGCCACTTCCCGCTAGTCCCCAGAGCAATCCGGTCATAAAACCTGTACCGGGGTCGCATAATGAAATCAATCGAAACTAAAACAAATAGCCCAAGGTTGCGCCAAGCCCCACAAGCGCAGTAAAATGCTCATTGTGAGCCGTTCCCCGCTATTTTTTGTATTGCTTGCGTTTCCTTTGCACATCGGCTGGGCGCAGGACAAGCCCTTCGCCGACGGTGCCTTTCAGGTCCTAGAAAAAGCCGCCTGCCGCGCCTGCCATAACGCCGACGGCGTAGCTTCCGTTACTCGCCTCATTTTTCCGGAGGGAGACGCTACCGCGGACAAACTCGAGCGCTTCGGCAAATCGCTGGTCGTACTCGTCAATCGGCAACAGCCCGCCGAATCGCTTCTCCTAAAAAAGCCCACTAACAGGATTCCCCACGCCGGCGGTGCCCGCATTCCCTCGGGCAGCGACGACGAAAAGGTACTCTCCGCCTGGGTCACCAAGCTTGCCGCCCTCTCCGGCAGCGACCTCGCCCAAGCCCTAAGTTATAAGGATGAGGAAGCCTCTGGGCAAGGCCACACGGCCCCGAAAGTGGCCCTACGCCGCCTCACGCACAGTCAGTACAACAACACCGTCCGTGATCTCCTTGGCGATCAAACCTCTCCCGCCAGTCAGTTCCCTCCCGAAGACTTCGTAAACGGCTTCAAGAATCAATACCAAGCTCAAAACCTCTCGCCGCTCCTGCTCGAAGCCTACGGAGCTTCTGCCGAAAAACTCGCTCGGAATGCCTTCCGCGGCGGCGACACCCGCGGCCTCATCCCCTGCAAGCCCTCTGCGTCCTGCCGCACTCAGTTCGTCCGCGACTTCGGCCAGAAAGCCTTTCGTCGCCCTCTGGAACTTGAAGAGATGAAGCGCTATGAATCTCTAATGCGGAAAGAGACGGACTTCTATAAGGGTGCCCAACTCGCTGTCGAAGCGATGCTCCAATCGCCCCACTTTTTGTTCCGCCTGGAAGAAACGGCCAACGCCAAGTGGAAAAGCTTCGCCACCGCCGCCCGCCTGTCCTATACCCTCTGGGACAGCATGCCCGACGCCGCCCTAATGGACGCCGCCGCCAAGAACCAGCTCTCAACCCCCGAAGCCGTTGAACGCGCCACCCGCCGCATGCTCGATCACACGAAGGCCCGCGATGCGTTTGACGAATTCATCTCCCAATGGATGCGCTACGACCGCATTCTGACGGCCAGCAAAGACCGCCGCCGCTATCCCCAGTTCACCCGCGAGACCGCCGTCGCCATGACCGAAGAGGCCCGCGTCTTCCTCGGTGACCTCGTCTGGAACGACCGCAATTTCATGGATTTCGTCCGCGCCGATTACAGCTTCATCAACGGCGACCTCGCCGGTATCTACGGCGTCCCCGCCCCGGCCCGCGAGTTCTCCCGCGTTCAATTTCCGCCGGCTTCCGAACGCGCTGGCCTCCTCGGCCAAGCCCTCTTCCTGGCCCTCACGGCCAAGCCAGATGAGACCGCCCCCACAGCACGAGGCCTCTTCGTGCGCGAACAGTTCCTCTGCCAGCACGTCGCGGAACCCCCACCTGGCATCAACACCAACCTCCCGGCCATTACCGAAGCCAAGCCCCAAACGAACCGGGAACGCCTAAGCGGCCACGTCACGAATCCGAGCTGCTTCACCTGCCACAACCTGATCGACCCCATCGGGTTCGGCTTTGAAAAGTTCGATGCCGTAGGTGCCCGCCGGGAGACATTTAAGCTCTCCTTTACTCCTCCTTACCGCGGTGGAGGCGGGGCCAGTCGCCGCACCCCTCCGAAAACCATCGAACTCGATATCGATACGAAGGGCCACGTCGCCGGAGTCGCGAACTCGAACTTCTCTTCCCCCAGTGAGTTGGGTAAGGTGCTGTTCGAAAGCGTGCAGTGCCAGGAATGCGTCGTAAAGCAGTATTTTCGCTATGCTACCGGGAGGATGGAAACCCCCGGCGACCGGCCCTTAATCCAGAAGGTGCTGGCCGACTTCCGTTCGTCTAAGTTCCGTTTCAAAGAGTTGATGGTGTCGTTCATCAAGTCAAAAGAGTTCCTCAACCCAGGAGAGACCGTCCATGTCGCAAATCATAACCAAGCGCGCTAGACTTTCGCGCCGCACCATCCTCAAAGGGTTCACCGCCGCCGGCTCTGGAATCACGGTCGGCCTCCCGCCGCTCGTTTCGATGATGAACTCGCACGGCACGGCCTACGCCGCCGCGAAACCCATCGAAACCCGCTTCGTCCTCTGGTTCAACGGCAACGGCATTCCTGAGCGCTACTGGATTCCCTCCGAGGTCGGGCGCGACTATCGGATGACCTCCTGCCTCTCGCCCTTGGCCCCCTATCGTAACGATGTCCACGTCATCTCCGGCCTCGATAACTCCGCTGCTGCCGCCCCTGGGCCCGGCAACGGCCATCACAAATCGATGAGCGGCCTGATGAGTTGCACGTCCTTCAGTGGCCGCGGCGCCGGCGGCGCTTCGATCGATCAAGTCATCGCTACCAAAATCGGCGGCGAATCGCGCTTCCGCTCGTTACAGATCGGTGTCTCACAAGAATCGTTCGGCGAGAGCATCCAGCGCAACATGAGCTGGGCCGGATACGAACGCGCCCTGCCCCCCGAAATGATC
>JBKJLJ010000467.1:0-7513 GCA_046597015.1 Bryobacteraceae bacterium | reverse complement strand
GAAGGAGAACGGGGTGCCGTTTTACGTGGCCGCTCCGATTTCGACGCTCGACTTGACGCTGTCGGATGGGAGTTTGATTCCGATTGAAGAGCGGTCTTCGAAGGAGGTCACGGAGGTCTACGGGGTGCCAGTGGCACCGGAAGGGATCGCGGTATTGAACCCGGCTTTCGACGTCACGCCGAGCCGGTACGTGATGGGGATCATCACGGAGAAGGGCGTGGCCTACCCACCGTTCACGGAAACTTTACGAGCGTTGGCAAACAGTTAGCGATCTTCCTGACCGTCTTTTGGGGCGCTGCCTACGCGGCCCACCTTGAGCTGTCGCTGGAGCATCGCAGGTCGAGTGTCGTAGCTAGGCGCTCTTTACGATCTTGAATTTATGAGTGTTCTCGCCGATGGAACGACCTGAAAGTGATCGATACGACGGTGGGGCATTGGATCCGCCTACCGTCCGGGGCGTGGTCAACGCGACAGGTTACGTTCACAGCCACGGCGAGCAACTCCTGGGCCAAGGTTTGGGAGGGCTGGTCGGGCACGGCGACGAGCCGTTAAAACGCAAAAAGCCCCGAACTTACGTCCGAGGCTCTTTGCGTAGCCATTACTGGCAGGGATTGGGTTAGTAGTCCATCCCGCCGCCGCCGTGGTCATGACCACCGGGAGCCGGAGCAGACTTCTTCTCGGGGATCTCGCAGATCATCGCTTCGGTGGTCAGCATGAGGGCGCTGATCGAAGCGGCGTTCTGGAGGGCCGAGCGGGTGACCTTCGCCGGGTCAATGACGCCCGCGGCGATGAGGTCTTCGTATTCGCCGCTGGCAGCGTTGAAGCCGAAGTTGGGGTTTTTGTTGTCGCGGACCTTCTCGATGATGATCGCGCCTTCAAAACCGGCATTGCCGGAGATCTGACGGATCGGCTCTTCGCAAGCGCGACGGATGATATCGACGCCGATCTGCTCGTCGCCGGGGACTTTCAGATCTTTCAGCGCAGAAGCCGAGCGAAGCAGAGCGATACCGCCTCCAGGAACGATGCCCTCTTCAACGGCTGCACGGGTGGCGTGCAGGGCGTCTTCGACGCGGGCCTTCTTTTCCTTCATTTCGGTTTCGGTAGCCGCACCGACTTTGATCACCGCGACGCCGCCAGCGAGCTTCGCCAGGCGTTCCTGGAGTTTCTCACGGTCGTAGTCGGAGGTGGTGTCTTCGATCTGGTTGCGGAGTTGCTTGATGCGGCCTTCGATGCCGACCGAATCGCCGCCGCCGTCGATGATGGTGGTGTTGTCTTTGTCGATCGTGACGCGCTTGGCGCGGCCCAGATCTTCGAGACGAACGCCTTCGAGCTTGATCCCGATGTCTTCCATGATGGCTTTGCCGCCGGTCAGGATCGAGATGTCTTCGAGCATCGCCTTCCGGCGGTCGCCGAAGCCAGGAGCCTTAACGGCCGCGCAGTTCAGGGTTCCACGGAGCTTGTTCACAACGAGGGTAGCAAGGGCTTCGCCTTCCACTTCCTCAGCAACGATGAGGAGCGGACGGCCGCCACGGGCAACCTGTTCGAGTACGGGCAGCAGGTCCTTCATGTTGGAGATCTTCTTCTCATAGATGAGAATGTAGGGATCTTCCATCACGACTTCCATGCGGTCGGCGTCGGTGACGAAGTAGGGGCTGAGGTAGCCGCGGTCGAACTGCATGCCTTCGACGGTCTGGAGTTCGGTGACCATGGTCTTCGACTCTTCCACCGTGATGACGCCGTCCTTGCCGACTTTCTTCATCGCTTCCGCAATGATGGTGCCGATGGTTGCGTCGCCGTTGGCGGAGATGGTACCGACTTGAGCAATCTTCTCGTCGTTGGCGACCTTGGTCGACATCGTCTTGACTTCGCCGATGCAGACTTCGACAGCCTTCTCGATCCCGCGCTTGAGGGCCATCGGGTTGGCACCGGCAGCAACTGCCTTGACGCCTTCGCGATAGATGGCCTGAGCGAGGATGGTGGCGGTGGTGGTACCGTCTCCGGCGATGTCCGAGGTCTTCGATGCGACCTCACGGACCATCTGGGCGCCCATGTTCTCGAGCGGGTTGGCCAACTCGATTTCTTTGGCAACCGTTACGCCGTCTTTGGTGATGGTCGGGCCACCGAACTTTTTCTCGAGAACCACGTTCCGGCCCTTCGGGCCGAGGGTCACTTTCACAGCATCAGCGAGCTGATTAACGCCGCGCAGGATCGCCTGGCGGCTATTTTCGGAATAAACAATCTGTTTTGCAGCCATGTTATCTATAACCTCTACCGGTGCTTACTTCGCGAGCACGCCGAGGACTTCATCCTCGCGCATGATCATGTATTCGATACCGTCGACCTTGATCTCGCTGCCGGAATACTTCCCGAACAGGATGCGGTCGCCAGCCTTGAGCTCCATCGGAGCAATCTTGCCATCATCAAGGCGCTTGCCGTTGCCGACAGCGACCACTTCGCCTTCTTGCGGCTTCTCTTTGGCGCTGTCCGGGATGATGATTCCGTTCAGGACAGTTTCTTTCTCTTCAATGCGTTTCACGACGATGCGGTCGTGGAGCGGACGGATGTTCATGTGTTTCTCCTACAGTACTTCAGACACAATTATTAGCACACGCGGAGGAGGAGTGACAAGCTTTTCCTTTAAACCATTGAAAACAAAGCATAAAATATTTTATTAAAACAACTCAATTTTAAAACTCGGCCCATTATCTGACACGATCGAACGCAGATTTACTTAATCCCTTCGCAGTGATAGGATGTCTAAAACCATGGCCCACCTTGATTTACCCGCCCTCCGCCAACTTGTCGACGCTGGTTCGGTTGATACCGTCGTCGCGGGCTTTACCGATCACTATGGCCGATTGATGGGGAAACGCTTTGATGCGCACTTCTTTCTCGACGAGGTCGCCATCGGTGGTACGCACGCCTGCAACTACCTGCTGACCACCGACGCCGAAATGCAACCGACGCCGGGATATCGGTTCGCCAATTGGGAGCTTGGGTACGGCGACTTCCACCTGGTTCCAGTGTTGACGACGCTGCGCTTGATCTCCTGGCAGCCGCGGACCGTATTTGTTCACTGCGATGTGGACCACGTCAGCGTGGCGCCGCGGTCGATTCTGAAGAAGCAGCTGGCGGCGGCGCACGCGGCAGGTTATAGCCCAATGGCGGCCTCCGAACTGGAATACTACGCTTATCGTCAGACCTACCGCGCCGCCCACGAGCAGGATTACGCCAAGCTCGAACCGCTGAGTTGGTACCTGGAAGACTACAATTTGCTGCAGGGTTCCCGCGAAGAGTTCTACACGGCGGCGGTTCGCCGTCACTTGCGCGATTCCGGCATTCCGGTGGAGAACTCGAAGGGCGAGTGGGGCTTGGGCCAGCATGAAGTGAACGTTCGTTACGGCCCGATTCTGGAAATGGCCGACAACCATAGCCTGTTCAAGCAGTGCTTGAAAGAGATCGCCGAACAGTCCGGGATCAGCGTGACGTTTATGGCGAAGCCACACCATGGGCAGGCGGGATCGAGTTGCCATATCCACCTGAGCCTGTCACAGTTTCAGGACATTCATTCCGACACGTTCCGGCACTTTCTGGGCGGCTGGATTGCGCACGCCCCGGAGATGATGGTGTTCTACGCGCCGACGGTGAACTCCTACAAGCGCTACGAGGATCTGTCGTGGGCGCCGACGCGACTGGCCTGGAGCCAGGACAACCGGACGGCGGGCTTCCGCGTGGTGGGCAGCGGACCGAGTCTTCGGATTGAATGCCGGATTCCCGGGGCGGATGCGAACCCTTACCTCGCCTTCGCGGCGTCGCTGGCTTCCGGGTTGGACGGCATCGCGAACAAGATTGAGCCGCCGGCGGTTTTTCTAGGCGACGTTTACGCTTCGCGCACGCTGCCGAGAGTTCCCCATTCCCTGCGTGAGGCGACCGACTTGTTTGAAAACAGCGCGTTCGCCAAGCGGGTGCTAGGGGCCGAGGTGGTGGAGCATTACGCCCACTTCTATCGCAATGAGCAAAAAGCGTTCGACACAGTCGTGACCGACTGGGAACGACGCCGCTACTTTGAGAAGATCTAAAGACATGGACAGACTGAAGAATCAAGTTGCCCTGATCACCGGGGCCGGAAGTGGGATTGGAAAAGAGACCGCGCTGCTCTTCCTGGCGGAGGGTGCCTCCGTCGTCGCCGTCGATTTGCATGGCGATGCGGTCGCTGCCATTCCCGGGGTTCACGCCGTGCAGGCGGACGTTTCGAAGGCCGCCGATTGCGAGCGCATGGTGGCCGAGGCGGAGGCCAAGTACGGAAAGTTGACCGTGATGTTCAATAACGCCGGTATTTCTCACGCGGACGATGATGACGCCATGAATACGACAGAGGCCGTATGGGATCTTACGTTCGCCGTCAACGTAAAGGGGGTCTTTTTCGGGTGTAAGTATGGCATTCCGGCCTTGCGCCGAGCCGGGGGCGGGTCGATCATCAACACCGCTTCGTTCGTTGCCCTGCTGGGCGCTGCGACGCCGCAGCTTGCCTATACCGCCAGCAAGGGTGCCGTCCTGTCGATGTCGCGCGAACTCGCCGCCATCCACGCCCGCGAGAACATCCGGGTGGACGCCCTCTGCCCTGGTCCGCTGCAGACCGAGTTGCTGATGAAGTACCTGAATACTGCGGAGAAGAAGCAGCGCCGGCTGGTCCATATTCCGATGGGGCGCTTCGGGCAAGCCAAGGAGATCGCCAAGGCCGCGCTGTACCTGGCGTCGGACGATTCGTCGTTCGTCACTGGCACCGAGTTTCTCGTCGACGGCGGAATCACGGCCGCTTACACGACGCCGTTATGATCCAGCGGACCATCTCCCCGGTGGACGGCTCGGTCTACGCCGAACGGACCCTGACGACGGACTTCGAAGCCCTGCTCGCCCCGCCGCCGAAGCTACCTTTATCCGACCGCATCGCGATCTGCGAAAAGCTAGTGACTCAATTCGAAGCCGAGGCAGACTCGATTGGCCACGAATTGACGGCCCAGATGGGTCGACCGATTCGCTACACGCCGAATGAGATTCGACGGGGCTTTGCGGACCGGGCGCGGCACATGATTTCGTTGGCTCCGCAGTGCCTGGCGGACATTCCGGCCGCGGCGGGATTCATACGGAAGGAGCCGGTTGGAATCGTCTTCACGATCGCGCCTTGGAACTATCCTTACCTGTGCGCGGTGAACTCCGTCGTGCCGGCCATTTTGGCGGGCAACGCGGTATTATTTAAAGCTTCTGCGCAGACCCCGTTAGTAGCGGAGCGGTTCGCGGCGGCCCTTCCTCCGGAGGTGTTTCGCTACGCCCACGCCTCCCATGCGGACGTTTTAAAGCTGGTGGCGGATCGGCGGATTGGGTTCGTTTCGTTCACCGGATCAGTGCCCGGAGGCCGGGCGATCGAGGCGGCGGCGCGGGTCCCGCTGGCCCTGGAGCTGGGCGGAAAGGACCCGGCCTACGTGCGGGCCGATGCCGATATCGCCCATGCGGTGGAGAACCTCGTCGATGGGGCGATGTTCAACTCCGGCCAGTCGTGTTGCGGCGTCGAGCGAATTTACGTCGATCGCGCGGTGTATGACGAGTTCGTCCAGCGGGCGGTGGCCTTGACGAGCGAGTACGTCCTCGGCAACCCATTCGATGCCGCCACGACGTTAGGCCCGATGGTCCGGCCGGCAGCGGCGGACTTTGTTCGGGCGCAAGTAGCCGAGGCGATCGCCGAGGGCGCGGTGGCCCATCTGAACCTGTCCGATCCCGGCGGGGCGTATCTGCCCCCGCAGATTCTGACAAACGTCAACCATTCGATGCGGGTGATGACGGAGGAGACCTTCGGGCCGGTGGTTGGCATTATGCCCGTCGACTCCGAAGCGGAGGCGATCCGGCTCATGAATGATAGCGCCTACGGCCTGACGGCCAGCATCTGGACGAAGGATCCGGCCGCCGCCCTCCGCATTGGCGACCAGATTGACACCGGTACGGTATTACACAATCGCTGCGATTATCTTGCCCCTTCGCTGGCCTGGACGGGAGTGAAGGACTCGGGTCGCGGCGTAGCCCTGAGCGTTCTGGGCTTTGATCAACTCACCCGTCCGAAATCGTTTCTCCTATGATCCTCTCTCTGCTTGCCTTCGTCCTGACTTCGGAGACGCTACTCGACTGGCGTACCCCCAACCTTCCTCAAATTTCGCCCGACGGCCAGCGGATCGTCTACACGCTCGAAACGGCGGACCGCTACACGGACAGCTTCGTGAATACTCTCTGGATGGTTTCGACGGACGGGAAGGATCATCGGCCGATCACCGCCGGCCGGCTGCCGCGCTGGTCTCCGGATGGATCGAAGCTAGCGTATTTGAAGCAGTCGCAGATTTGGGTTCGCTGGATGGATACGGGAGCCGAGGCGCGGATTACGGACTTGGAAACGCCGCCGACGGCGATGAGTTGGTCGCCGGATGGGACGCAGCTAGCCTTTTTGCGCCGGGTGCCGGGGACGCCGGAGTGGAGCATCAAAATGCCGAAGGCTCCGGAGGGAGCGAAGTGGGCGGAACCGCCGACGGTGGCGACGCGGCTGAAGTGGCGATCCGACGGCATCGGCGGGGCGGGGATGATCCCGAACGGATTTACGCAGCTTTTCGTAGTGCCGGTGACGGGCGGCACGCCGCGACGGATTTCGACCGGGGACTACAACCACGGCGGCGAGCCCTCCTGGACGCCGGATAGCCAGCAGATTTACCTGCATGCGGCCCGCAGCGGGAACGCTGATCATGAGCTTTTCCCGGATGATATTTGGGCGTTCAACGTGGCGACCGGCGGGGCGAAGCAGATCACCAAGGGCAATGGCCCGGAACTGAACCCGAGCGTGTCGCCGGACGGCAAGCTGATCGCTTGGACCGGTTTCGTGGACAAGGGAAACGCGGCGCACATCACTTCCTTGTGGGTAGCGAATCTGGATGGAACGAACGCGCGCCGGTTGGCCCAAGGGCTGGACCGGAACATCAGTACGCCGGAGTGGAGCGGCAATGGTTTGGTGGCGGTGGTGGAGGACGGCGGTACCAGCGCGGTGTACTCGTTTGGGATCGACGGAAATTATAAAGCAGTCACCGACGGCAAACTGCGGCTGGCAACGGCCTATGCGAACGCCGAACAGCTGACGGTGGCCAGGGACGGTCGCATTGCCATTACCGGTTCGAACGCGGCGCAACCGAAGGAGGTTTTCGTCCTGGGTCCGGGTGGATTGAAGAAGCTGACCGACACCAACGGCAGCCTGCTCGCAGCGCATCCGATTGGCGCGGTGGAGGAGATCAAGTACAAAAGCTTCGACGGCAAAACGGTGCAGGGATGGATCATCAAGCCTCCCGGCTTTGACCCGGCGAAGAAGTACCCGCTGATTCTGGATATTCACGGCGGACCGTATGCGATGTACGGGATTGAGTTCAACCATCAGATGCAGATCTACGCGGCGAAAGGCTACGTCGTGCTGTATACGAACCCGCGCGGC